>JAEULF010000459.1 GCA_016793965.1 Alphaproteobacteria bacterium
CCTGGCCGGCGGCCGGCCGCTCGCGATCGCCAACCTCGAGATCGACCGCTTCATGGAGGTGACGACCGCCCTCGGCTTCGAGTTCTCCGACGCTCTCCTGCTCGCCGCCAGCGGGCGCATCAAGACCGCCTGGCCGGACAGCTTGGTCGCGCGCATCGGCAATGCGCGGATCGGCGTCTGCCTGCCCGACGTCTCCACCCAGCGCGAGCTGCAGGCCGCGCTCGCGATCATCCGCGTGGCGTTCGACGAGGCGCTGCTTCTCGACCGCCGCCGCCTTGTGCTCAACATCAGGCTCGGCGGCGCGCTCGCCGCTCCCGGGACCTCCGCGCAGCAGACGATGCGGGAGGCCGAGATCGCGCTGCACGCCAGCGCCAAGAACACCGAGCGCTGGTCGATCTTCGACGAGGCCATGCAGCAGGCTCTGGTCGCCAGCCAGGAGATCGAGCACGAGCTTCGCCGGCTGCTGGTGGACGGGGAGTCGAGCCGGCGCGGCGGACTCTCTCTCGCCTATCAGCCGATCGTGACCCTCGCCGACACAGGCGGGCGCCAGCTCGCCGGCTTCGAGGCGCTGCTGCGCTGGAACCACCCGAAGCGCGGCTCGATCAGCCCTGCGACGTTCGTGCCGATCGCGGAGGCAACCGGCCTCATCCACCGGATCGGCGGCTTCGTCCTGAGCGAGGCGATCGAGGCGCTGGCGCGCTGGCGCGACGCGCCAAGCTGCCGCTCCGACGGGCTGTTCATGTCGGTCAACGTCTCGCTGCGCCAGCTCGCGACCGGCGACTTTCCCGACCAGGTGGCGACCACGCTGCGCCAGTTCGATCTCGATCCTCGCCTGCTGAAGCTCGAGATCACCGAGAGCACCGCCATGAGCGACGTCGATGCCACGCTGGCGCAGCTCGACAGGCTGCGCGGGATCGGCGCCAGCTTGTCGATCGACGACTTCGGCACGGGCTATTCGTCCCTCGCCTACCTGCACCGGCTCCCGGTCGACACGATCAAGATCGACCGCGCCTTCGTCTCCCAGGTCCACGTGCGGCCGACCAACGCAGAGATCATCAAGACGATCACGGCGATGTCGCGCGCGATCGGCTTCAACGTCGTCGCGGAGGGCGTGGAGTGCGCCGAGGAGGAATCCATCCTGCGCGCGGCCGGCTGCAACTTCGGCCAAGGCTACCTCTACGGCCGCGGCGTCCCCGAGGCGGATGTGCTCCCGCTCCTCGCGCATTGACCGGCGGCGCCGCTCACGTCGGCTCGGCGCGGAGCGGCCGCTCAAGCAGCGCGCGGATCGCCGCGTCGACGCCGACCGCGCGGTTCAGGATGCCATCGACAGCGGCAGCGATCGGCATCTCCACGTCCTGGCGCCGCGCCAGCGCCGCAACAGCGCTCGCCGTCGCGACCCCTTCGACGACCCCCCGGCTCAGCGCCAGCGCCTCAGCCGGGCTGCGTCCCTCCCCGACCGCGAGTCCGAACGCGAAGTTGCGCGACTGCACGCTGGAGCAGGTGAGCATGACGTCGCCGACGCCGGCGAGCCCGGCGAGCGTTTCCGGGCGCCCGCCGAGCGCCACGGCGAGGCGGACGATCTCGGCGAGCCCGCGCGTGACGAGCGCCGCGCGCGCGTTGGCGCCGAGCCGGCGCCCCTCGGCGATGCCGGCCGCGATGGCGAGGACGTTCTTCACGGCACCGCCGACCTCCGCGCCGATCAGGTCGGTCGCCAGGTAGGGCCGGAACGCGGCCGAGCCGATAGCGGCAGCCAGGCGCGCGCCGAGCTCCGGGTCGGCGCAGGCGAGAGTCACCGCGGTCGGCAGGCCGCGCGCCACCTCCGCGGCGAAGGTCGGGCCTGACAGCACGGCGATCGGCCACCCCGGCAGGGCGCGGGCGACGACCTCGGACAGCAGCGAGCCGGTGCCCGCCTCGATCCCTTTCGCGCAGAGCACGAGCGGGCGCGGCCGCACGTCGCGCTCGGCCACTGCCGCCAGCACCGTCGCCAGCGGCTGCGCGGGCACGGCAAGCAGCAGGGCATCGGATGCGCCGACGGTCGCCGCGAGGTCCGTGCTCGCGGCGACCGGGCGCTCCATCCTGACGCCGGGAAGGTAGGCGCTCTCGCCGCGCTCGGCGATCGCGCGCGCCGCGGCAGGGTCGCGCGCCCAGAGGGCCACGGTCCGTCCCGCGCGCGCCGCGACGAGCGCCAAGGCCGCGCCCCATGCGCCGCCCCCGATGATGCCGATCCGCTGCATGCCTGGCCGCACCTCGCTAGGCGCCCGTTGCGCGCTGGGTGCGCGCGACGGGCCCGTGAGCCGACCATGGCATATGGGCATGCGCCGCCCGATCTGCGATAGCCTGGCGGCAGGACCGCTGCCGCGGCGACGACCGGAGACGCGCTGCCGATGACCGCCGCCCGCACGACCCTGCGCGCCGCCGCCGCTGCCCTCTTCGCCGCGATGCTGGCCGGCTGCCAGCCGAACGGCGCGCAGAAGCTGCTCGATCGCTACCAGCGCATCGTCGCCCCGGCCGGCCCCGACGCCTTCCAGATGGAGACGGGCACAGCGACCGCGATCGCCCGCAGCGGGCACTGGCTGACAGCCTGGCATCTCGTCGCCGCCTGCCGCCGCATCGACATCTTGCTGGCAGACGGCGCGGCGCTCCACGCAGCGCTCATCCATCGCGACGAGAGGCTCGACGTCGCTCTCCTGCGGACTGAACCGGTGCCAGGCGCGCTCGCGCTGCAGCGCGCCGATCCCGAGCCGGGCAGCCGCGCCATGGCGGTCGGCTTTCCGCAGCTGGAATTCAGCGACCTCGATCTCACCTATGTCGGCCGCGCCCGGCTCTTGCCCGCCCGTGCGCAGCCTGGCGCACCTGCCGCGTCCGCGCCGATCTGGGTGACGGGCGATCGTGCCGGCGGCCAGGCCGGCGCGGTCCGAGGCCTGAGCGGCGGGCCCGTCGTGCTCGCCGACGGACGGCTGGCGGGCATGGTCGTCGTGTCCGGCGACGGGCTCGCCCGCCGCAACGGCCCGGTCGGCCAGGCGGACGAGGCGCAGCTCGGCGTCGTTCCGGGGACGCTGCGCGAAGGGCTTGTGCTGGTGACAGTCGGCGGCGCCGAGATCGAGGCCTTCGTCGACGCGGTCGGCCTCGACCCCGAGCGCAGCACGTCCCCTGCCCTGCCCGCCGGAAGCCTCGCCCGCCAGGACGCGCTGCGAACGCGCGGCCTCGTCGGCCAGGTCGTGTGCGACAAGGCGCGATGATGGTCAGCTTGGGCTGCGGCGGCCTTGCGCGGAGGGCGGGTCGCGGCGAGAGTGCCGCGTCCGCGCGCGTTCGGCGCCCCGACGAGCGAGGGAAGGATGCTCGACGTCGTCCAATCGGCCCTGATCGGCCTGCCGGTTTACGCCGCGCACGTGCTCCTGACGCTGCTCGTCTGGCTCTGCGGGGTCGGCATCCATGTTCTCGTCACGCCGTATCGCGAGGTCGCCCTCGCCCGCCATGGCAACGTCGCCGCCGGCATCACACTTTCCGGCGCCTTCCTGGCGATGGCGCTGCCGCTGGCGGCCAGCCTCGCGCGGAGCGTGACAGCGCGCGAGATCGTCGTGTGGGGCGTCATCGTCGTCGCGGCCCAGATCTTCGCTTTCCTGCTCGTGTCCAAGCTGGTGCTGCGCGACTTCAAGGCGGCGATCGAGCGCGGCGACGTCGCGGCCGCGCTGGTGCTAGCAAGCGTCCAGCTCTCCATCTCGCTCTTCCTCGCAGGCGCGGTGGGATGACGCTGTTCCGGGCGCTGCTCCGGGTCGCGCGCGCTCTGGCCACGACCGCGCTGGGATGGGTCGCGCTCGTGCTCATCATCGGGCAGATCCTCGCGGTCTTCGAGGAGCCGGGGGCGAAGCGCCGGCCGCGCGCGCCGGAGACGGCGGCTGAAGTGCGCCGTCCGCCCGTCCCTGCCCCGACGCCGTCGCCTGAACCCGGCAGCGCTCCGGCGCAGGAGCAGCGGACCCTGGCGGAGCCGCCCGGCGGTCCGCCCTACGGCGGCGAGACGGCACCCGGGCTGCCGGTCGCGGCGGTGACGTGGGAACGCAAGTCGCAATCCGCCGTGGGCACTGCGTTCCGCCTGGATCGGGACGTATGGGTGACGGCGCGCCACGTCACGGACAGCTGCCAGGAGCTGCTCATGCTCGACGGCGGCAAGGCGAGGGACCGAGCAGCCCTGCTGCGCGAGCACGCCACGGCCGATCTTGCCCTCGTCGCCGCCGGCGCGACGCCGGCGCGCCTGCAGATTAGCGCCATCGGACCGCGCGACGGGCGGACCGCCTATGCCTATGGCTGGCCGGAGGATCGCCCGGGCGGCGTGCGCCTGTCGCTCCTCGGCAGCGTCCGCATGCGCGGCACGCGCAGTTTCCCCATCGACGCCGTCGCCAATGCCTGGGCCATCGTCGCCGTCGATCCGGGAGACCTGACGGGCTACGGCGGCATCAGCGGCGGCCCCGTGCTCGATGCGGCCGGGACAGTCGTCGGCGTCGCCATCGGCAGCAACGCCAGGCGCGGAACGCTGAGCAGCGCGGCATGGTCAGACCTGAACCGCCTGGCCGCCGCGGGCAGGCCGGGCGCGCTCGCCTGGCAGGGCACGCCCGTACCGGCAGAGGCTTGGGCCGCCCATGGCGAGACGCTGCGGCGCAGCGGCGCCATCCGCCAGATTTACTGCCGCTTCAAGCAGGGCTAGCCCAGGCCATGGCGCTGCCCTCGCTGACCCTGGTGCTCGGCGGCGCCCGCTCGGGCAAGAGTCGGTTCGCTGAATCTCTGGCCGCGCGGCATCCCGGTCCGAGGATCTACATCGCCACGGCCGAGCCGCTCGACGAGGAGATGGCAGAGCGGATCGCACGCCACCGCGCCGACCGCGCCGGAGCGTCGTGGTCGGTGGTCGAGGAGCCGCGCGACCTGGCCAGCGCGCTCCGGCGCGCCGCGCGCCCGGAGGCCGTGCTGCTCGTCGATTGCCTGACACTTTGGCTCGCGAACCTGATGACGGCGGGAGACGACATCGACGGTGCCGAGAGCGCCTTGAAGGCCGCGCTCGCCATCTGCCCCGGCAAGGCGATCCTGGTCGCCAACGAGGTCGGCCTGGGCATCGTCCCGGACAACGCGCTCGCGCGCGCCTTCCGTGATCGCGCAGGACGCCTCAACCAAGCGCTCGCCTCCGCTGCCGATGCTGTCTATTTCGTGGCCGCTGGGCTGCCTCTCGCGCTGAAGGGACCATCCGCGCAATGATTTGCCAATCAAGCGCGCTGGGGGAGAAAGCTCTTGCCCCGCCCTGACAGCAAGCGGGCGCGTCCAGGCAGCGCTCGCGCGCCGCGCCGCGGCGGCCCAGGCACGCTGCAGCTCGCGCTCGGCGGCACCGTCGCCGCTTGCGCGCTGTTCGCCGGGATCCTGCTGGCGGCATGGCTCTGGCATAGGCCGCCGCCCGACGCGGAGAGCCGCGGCACGGCTTTCCGCGTTGGGCGGGACGGGCTTTGGCTCACCGCCGGCCACGTCGTCGCCGCCTGCAGAGCGACCCCGGAGATCGTGCTGCCGTCCGGGCGGTTGCAGCAGGCACCGGTCAAGCGGGTCGACGCCGCGGCGAACCTGGCCCTGCTGGACACGGGAACGCAGGACGAGCCGCTCGCATTGCGCCTGGGCCAGGCCGCCGCGCGCCGCGACGTCGCGCACGCGGTGGGAATCGCGCGCGCCGGCCCAGTGGGCCTTGCCAGCGTCTACGTCGTGACCGCGCCGCGCGCCATCGATGAACCGGGGCAGGAGGCGCTGCGCGGCGT
>JAEULF010000465.1 GCA_016793965.1 Alphaproteobacteria bacterium
CGGCATTCCGGACGCTGGAGCGGCGTCATCATCTTCATGCTCATCGCGCCGCTTCTGACGTCGATCATCATGCGGACCTACGGCTGGCGCGTCCTGCTCGCGCGCCGCGGCCTGCTGAACGACCTTCTGGTCAACCAGCTCGGCCTGATCGACGCGCCGCTGCGCCTCGTCAACACCGAGTTCTCGGCGATCATCGGCTTGGTGCACGTGCTCGTGCCGTTCATGGTGCTCGCCATCGCTTCCGTGCTGCAAGGCATCGACACGCGCCTGGAGGAATCGGCGCGCATCCTCGGCGCGGGCAAGCTGGAGACCTTCCTGCGCGTGACGCTGCCGCTGAGCCTCGACGGGATCGGAACCGGCGCCATCGTCGTCTTCATGATCGCGAACGGCAGCTTCGTCACCCTGCTCCTGATCGGGGGCGACAGCTACAAGACGCTGCCGCTGCTGATCTACCAGCAGTTCAACACGACGCGGGACCTCGGATTCGCGGCCGCCATGGGGAACCTGCTGCTGGTCTCCGCGGTCGCCTGCCTCTACCTGCAGCTCCGCATGATCAGACGCCGGGGAGTGAAGGCATGACCGCCGCCGCAGCGCCCGCCGAGCTCCATCGCCGCCGCCGCAGGACCGACTGGGAGAGGATGGTCCTCGGCGCCTTCGTCGCGCTCTTCTTCGCGTTCGTCATGGCCCCGATACTCATCGTCGTCGTCGTCGCGTTCGGCGCAAAGGAGTACGTCTCCTTTCCCATCGAGGGCTTCTCGTTCCGGTGGTTCTACCGGATCGTCGAGTACCGGCCCTTCATCGACTCGTTCATCGTCAGCCTCTACCTCGCATTCTCGTCGACCTTCCTTGCCGGCATCATCGGCGTGCCCGCCGCCCTCGCGCTGGTGCGCGGCCGGAGCCGCTTCGCGACGGCGATCTCGACCTTCCTGCTCTCCCCGCTTTCGATGCCGCTGATCGTCCTGGGGCTCGCCTTCCTCTTCTACCTCTCGGCCCTCGGCTTCGGCGTCTCGTTCCTGTCCCTGCTGGTGTCGCACACCGTCGTCGGCCTTCCCTACATCGTCCGCACAGTCGCCGGCGTCTATCGCAGCGTGTCCGCGGATTTCGAGGAATCCGCCTCCATACTCGGCGCGAGCAAGTGGCAGACGTTCCGGTTGGTGACGCTGCCTCTGATCCGGCCGGGAATCTTCGCGGGATCGCTGTTCTCGGTGCTGATCTCGTTCGACAACCTGCCGGTCTCGTTCTTCTTCGGGAGCGCGCAGACCAACACGTTGCCCGTGGTCATGCTCAGCTACATCGAGCACCAGTTCGACCCGTCGATCGCCGCGCTGAGCGCCGTGCAGATGCTGGTGGCGGTCGTCGCGCTCTTCGTGGTCGAGCGCGTGTACGGCCTCAAGCACATGAGCGCGCCCACCTGAACTGCCGCCGCCGGAGGCGACGGCCGCCGGGCGTCAGCCTCTCTCCCGGTTGGCAAGAGCGGAAAGGACCGATCGGAAGGCCGAGGGAACCGGCGACGGCAATCCCCGTCGAGCGGCCATCTGGCCGGCGATCTCCCGCAAGTCGCCGGACTGAAGGCGCCGCCGGGCGAGCGGCAGAACGACGGCGTTCTCCCAGGCCAAGTGCCGGCGCTGCCCCTCGGCGAACGCGCGGAAGCTGTCGAATCTCGGCACCGGCGCGATGCTCGGATCCACCGTCAGGACGGCGAGGTCCGCGCGCACCGACGCGCTTAGCTCCAGGTCCGACTCGTGCTCGCTCGACAGGACCGCGATGACGGCCTCGATCTGGTCCGCCTCCTCGGCCCTGACGCGCAGGATCGGGAACAGGTCCTGCTCCTCGTCCTGCACGTGCAGGACGAGGTCGTGCTCAAGGAAGTCGAGGAGCCGCATGGCCGCGATGCGACGCTCGTCGCTCGGTGCCATGGACGGCAAGAGCTCCAACCATGCCATGGCCGAGCGGTGCCGCAGATGCTCGGCCAGGAGAAAATCGACGGGCGAGGAGATCAGGGTCAGGTCGGCCGGCTCGATGCTCGGGCCGCGCTGGCGCTGCGCCGCTTTCCTGGTTCCGAACTGCGTCATGGCGTACCTCCCGTTCCTCCGGCTGCGATGGGGCGGAGGCGTTGCCCTCAGCGAGGCGGCCGGGCGCCGCGAGCGCGCCGGCCGCCGCTGGCGCGCCGCTCGACCCGTGCCGGCCTCAAGGCTTCCTCGCCCCCCACGTCTCGTCGAGCTCGCGCTCGGCCGTGAACGCACCCGCAGGGAGCTTGTGCGCGATGCCCTTGTGGCAGTCGATGCAGGTTTTCCCCTCGTCGGCCGCCTGCTGGTGCCTGTTGCGCGCGCGGCTGCGCTGCTGCGTGAAGTCCATGGAATCGAAGTTGTGGCAGTTGCGGCACTCGCGCGAATCCGTGCTCTTCATCGCCCGCCACACATTGGTCGCAAGCTGCAGGCGCTTCGCCTCGAATTTCTCGCGCGTGTCGATGCTGCCGAGCGCATGGTGCCAGAGCTCGTTGGTCGCCTGGATCTTGCGCGCGACCTTGTGAACCCACTCCTTGGGAACATGGCAATCCGGGCATGTCGCGCGCACGCCCGAGGCGTTCGAATCGTGGATCGTGCCCTTGTACTCGCGATAGACGTTGGCGGACATCTCGTGGCACGTGACGCAGAACGTCTCCGTGTTCGTCAGCTCCATCGCCCAGTTGAAGCTGCCCCAACCGATGACGCCGAGCGCGCCGCCGACCACCACCAGGACGCCGAGCGCGTAGCGAGACGACGGGCTCCAGAACCACCGCCAGACCGCGCAAGCGCGGGCGATCCAGCCTCGACTTCCGTTGTTGGGCTCGCTCATGTCGTCACCTCAGCGCGTCGCCGGTGAAGCTGGCTTGAACGTGTTCTCGACGAGCGGCTTGGCGTCCGCTTGCGGCACGTGGCACTGGTTGCAGAACCAGCGCGTGCTCGCGATCTTGTCGAGGCGCACGCCCTGGCGGTCGACGTAGTGCGTCTCGCTCACCTTGGGCGCGTTCTCCCGGACGTTCTGGGGCCAGTCATGGCAGCGCAGGCACTGGTTCACCTTGACGTCGATCTCGTACTTCTCGATCGCGTGCGGGATCAACGGCGGCTGCTGCCGGTAGGCGCGCTCGTAGCGCTGTCCCTCCCGCACCTGATGGACCGGCGGGGCCTTGTCGACCTCGGTGATCGCCTGGTCGCCGCGCAGGGACTTCACCTCCTGCGACGCGGCGATTGCCGTGGCGCCGATCACGGCGGCAACGGCCAGTCCTGCGGCAAACCAGCGTCTCATGGCTTTCCTCCCAGCGAGAATGCGAAGACGGACTGCGGGCACACGTCGATGCAGCGCCCGCAGTTCGTGCAGTCGATCGATCGGATCGCCGCGTCGCCGCCTGCGGGCGCCTTCAGCGCGGGAACGATGACGTGCGGCTCCGGGCAGACTTGGAAGCAGTCCTGGCAGTGGTCGCAATCGGCGCGCCTCGGCGCAGCGACCTTGAGCAGGCGGAACCTGCCGATCAGCCCGTAGAAGGCGCCGACGGGGCAGAGGTGGCTGCACCAACCGCGCTCCGCGACCGCCAGGTCGAACAGGAAGACGGCACCGACAACGACTGCCGCAAGGCCAGCGGCGGCGAGCGTCCCGAACAGCAGGCCGCGATGCAGCATCGTGACCGGGTTCACCGCCTCCCAGACGACGCTGCCGGTCGCGGCAGACATCGCGATCGTCGCCGCCAAGAGCCAGTACCTGAGCTGGCGGTTGAGCCGCAGCGCGTTCTTGAATCCCGCGCGCAGGCGAAGCCAGTGGGCGAGGTCCGTCAAGAGATTGACCGGGCAGACCCATGAGCAGAACATCCGGCCGCCGACGACAGCGTAGGCAGCGAGCACGATGCTCGCGCCGATCAGCGCCGATCGCTCCGGGACATGCAGCGCGGCAAGCGATTGAAGCAGGAGCAGAGGGTCGGTGAGCGGGAGCACGCCGAGCGTCATGCTCGACGCCAGGGTTCCCTTCGTGATCCAGATGCCGACCAGCGGTCCGCTCGCGAAGAGCGCGAGGAAGGCCGCTTGGGCGGAGCGCCGCGACGCGAGCCACCGAACGGCGGCGACCCTGCCCTTGGCCGCGACCGCGGCGGGACCGGCGAACCGATCGGGCCTCATGGCTTCGGCCCGCCGGGGACGGCGTCGATGCCGCGCTTCGGCAGCTCCGTGAGGCCGGGGACGAGGGGCGCGTCCCGGTTGCGCTTCTTCTCCTCCCAGCCGAGGCGATAATGCTCGCCGAGCGCGCCTTCCGCGAGGTGGATCGGAAGCACCTTGATCGCCGCTTCCTCCAGGACGCATGACTTCTCGCACTTGCCGCAGCCGGTGCACGCGTCCGCATGGACGGTGGGGATCAGCTGCGCGTGCTTGCCGGTCCGAACGTTGTGCTGCGCGTCCAGCGTGATCGCCTTGTCGATCAGCGGGCACACCCGGTAGCAGACGTCGCAGCGCAGCCCGAGGACGTTCAGGCAGGTCTCCCGCCCCACCAGCACGGCGACGCCCATCTTCGCGTCAACGATGTCCGTGAGGCTCTTGTCCAGCGCTCCTGTCGGGCACGCCCTGACGCAGGGGATGTCCTCGCACATCTCGCACGGCACGTCGCGCGCCACGAACATCGGCGTGCCGACCGGTGCATCGTCGGCGCGCTCGGCGAGGCGCAGCGTGTCGTAAGGGCAGTCGCGCACGCAAAGCCCGCAGCGCGCGCATGCGGCGAAGAACCGGTCGCCGGCGAGGGCGCCCGGCGGCCTGATGGCCGTGCCCGCCTCGCCATGGCCCGCCGGCGCCAAGGCCGCGAGCCCGAGCCCCATGAGCCCGAGCCCGCACATGCCTTGGGCGGCGTCCCGCAGGAAGGCGCGCCGTGCCGCGCTGCTGCCGCGTGCGTCGCTCACCGGTGCCCCCGACCCGTCACGCCTTCTCGATCCGCGCCGCGCACTTCTTGAAGTCCGTCTCGCGGCTGATCGGGCACGTCGCGTCGAGCGTGAGCTTGTTCACCAGCTGGCTCTCGTCGAACCAGGGGACGAAGATCATGCCGACGGGCGGCTTGTTGCGGCCCTGGGTCTCGACGCGGCTCACCATCTCGCCGCGCCGGGTCGCGACCCTGATCTCCTGGCCGCGGCGCAGGCCGCGCTTGCGCGCGTCGTCCGGGTTCATGAACACGACGGCGTTCGGCACCGCGCGGTGCAGCTCCGGCACGCGGCGCGTCATCGATCCGGAGTGCCAGTGCTCGAGAACGCGACCGGTGACGAGCCAGAGGTCGTAGTCCTTGTCCGGAGACTCCGCAGCCGGCTCGTAGGGGAGCGCGAACACCACCGCCTTGCCGTCGGCATGGCCGTAGAACTTGAAGCCCTCGCCCTGCTTCACGTAGGGGTCGAACCCCTCCTTGAAGCGCCAGAGCGTCTCCTTGCCCTCGATCACGGGCCAACGCAGGCCGCGCGTCCGGTGATAGAGGTCGAAGTCGGCGAGGTCGTGCGCCTTGCCGCGCCCGAAGGACGCGTACTCCTCGAACAGGCCCTTGTGCACATAGAAGCCGAAGCGCTTGGACTCGTCGTTCTCGTATCCGGGCCCCATGTCGCTCAGCGGGAACTTGTTGACCTGCCCGTTCGCGAACAGCACGTCGAACAGCGTCTTGCCCTTGAGCTCCGGCGCCTTGGCCAGCAGCTCGCCCGGCCAGATCTCGTCCACCTTGAAGTACTTGGAGAACTCCATCAGCTGCCAGAGATCGGAGCGCGACTCGCCGGGCGCCTTCACCTGCTGGCGCCAGAATTGCGTCCGCCGCTCGGCATTGCCGTAAGCGCCCTCCTTCTCGACCCACATCGCCACCGGCAGGATCAGGTCCGCGGCGAGCGCCGTGACGGTCGGATAGGCGTCCGAGACGACGATGAAATTGTCGGGATTGCGGAACCCGGGATAGCCCTCGTTGTTGATGTTGGCCGCCGCCTGCATGTTGTTGGTGCACATCACCCAGTAGGCGTTGAGCTTGCCGTCCTTGAGCATGCGGTGCTGCAGGACCGCGTGGTAGCCGAGCTGCGGGTTGATCGTCCCCTCCGGCAGCTTCCAGAGCTTCTCCGTCAGCTCGCGATGCTTGGGATTGGCGACCACCATGTCGGCAGGGAGCCGGTGCGCGAAGGTGCCGACCTCGCGCGCGGTGCCGCAAGCCGAGGGCTGGCCGGTCAGCGAGAACGGGCCGTTGCCCGGCTCGCTGATCTTGCCCGTCAGGAGATGCAGGTTGTAGACGAGGTTGTTCGCCCAGGTGCCGCGGGTGTGCTGGTTGAACCCCATCGTCCAGTAGGACACCACCTTGATCTTCGGGTCGGCATAGAGCTCCGCTAGCGCCTGCAGCTTCTCCGCCGGCACGCCCGAGAGCTTGGAGACGCGCTCCAGCGTGTACTCGGCGACGAAGGCGCGATAGCGGTCGAAGGTCATCGGCTGCGACCCGTCCGGCGTCTTGGCGTTGACAGCCGCCTTCTCGCGCGGATCTTCGGGGCGCAGTCCGTAGCCGATGTCGTCGTTGCCCTTCTTGAAGGCGACGTGGCGCTCGACGAACTCCTTGTTCATCGCGCCTTTCTCGATGATGTAGTTCGCGATGTAGTTCAGGATCGCCAAGTCGGTCTGCGGCGTGAAGACGATCGGCAGGTCCGCCAGCTCGAAGCAGCGGTTCTCGAAGGTCGACAGCACGGCGACCTTGACGTTGTCGCCGGTGAGGCGCCGGTCAGTCAGGCGCGACCACAGGATGGGGTGCATCTCCGCCATGTTGGCGCCCCAGAGCACGAACGCGTCGGCCTTCTCCAGGTCGTCGTAGCACCCCATCGGCTCGTCGATGCCGAACGTCCGCATGAAGCCGGCGACGGCAGAGGCCATGCAGTGGCGCGCGTTCGGGTCCAGGTTGTTCGAGCGGAAGCCGGCCTTGTAGAGCTTCGCGGCGGCGTAGCCCTCCCAGATCGTCCACTGGCCCGAGCCGAACATGCCGACGCCGTTCGCACCCTGCTTCTTCAGCGCGGCCTTCCACTTCTCGGTCATGATCGTGAAGGCTTGGTCCCAGCTCACCGGCGCGAATTCGCCGTTCTTGTCGAACTTGCCGTTCTTCATGCGGAGCAGCGGCCGCGTGAGGCGATCCTGCCCGTACATGATCTTCGACAGGAAGTAGCCCTTGATGCAGTTGAGGCCGCGGTTGACCGGCGCGTCCGGATCGCCTTGCGTCGCCACGACCCGCTCGTCCTTGACGCCGACGAGGACGCCGCAGCCCGTGCCGCAGAAGCGGCAGACCGCCTTGTCCCACTTGATGTCGGACCCGTTTGCCGCAGACGCCGGCGGCGCCGGCAACTGGATACCCGCAGCAACCGCGGTCGCGGCAACCGCCTGGCTCTTGATGAAGTCGCGCCGGTTCAGGGTCATGACCCTTTCTCCCCTGTGACAGACTCGCTTTGGTCGGATTGGTGGAAGACGAGGGAAGCCCCCGCGACGCCCTCGATCTCGTAAAGCCGGGTCAGCGTGGCACCCGCCCAGCTGCCATCGACGTCCTCGATCGTGACGACCATGCGCCCGTCGGCACCGGCGTGATGCACATCGACGCCAGGAAGGGCCCTCAACGCGGCCTCCACGTCGGCGCGCTTCTCGGCGCGCGCATGCACGAGGACGCCGCAGACGTTCCACTCCTGGCGCGGCTCAGCAGGCTCGACCGGAAGCCGGGTCTGCTCCTCTGCGACGAAACGGTTCAGGCGCATGCTGCGGTCTCCGCTCGAGGGGCAGGATCGGGCACCGGAGATGGAACGAGCGAGATGGCGCCGACCGGACAGGGGGCGCGGCACGCGCCGCATCCGGTGCACGCAGCCGCGTCGAGCAGCGGCGACGAGCGGCCGCCGGACATCAAGCGGAAGCGGATGGCGCCGTGCTCGCAATGCTCGGCGCAGACGCGACAAGCGACGCCGCTGGCCGAAAGGCAGCTCTGCGCGAAGGACGCGACCGCGCGCTCATCGCGCGCCGCCGCCGACGCGCCCTCGCCGGCATGCATGCCAAGGAATGATCGGCGGCTGATCTGCGATGCCTGTCGGCGATTGTCCCAAGCCATAGCCATCCTCCCGGATGACATGGCTATCGCCGAGCGCAGCGCTCGTCCTTGACTTGAATCAAGCCGCGCTAGCGACGCACCGCTGGAGATTCGACGGTCAACCCTTTGGCGCGCCACGCCAAATAGAGCTCCAGGGCAACGTATTCCGCGGCACCGAAAGGGTGGGGCTCTGCCCGGACGCCGGTGTTGCAGAACCGCAGGCGGCGCTGCAGGGACCCCACCGCCTGCCAGTCCAGGCGATACGCCGGATAGGCATTGCCATGGCCTTGGGAAAGGCGGTCGCCGCGCAGCATCCGGCCCCAGTTCGCGTCATGGCAATGGGTGCAGGCGAGGTTGAGCTGCCCGATGCGCTGGAAGTAGGCGGCGCGGCCGGCGTCGAAGAACGGGCGTGCCGCGCCGTCGACGGAGACGGCAACAGGCATCCCGCGCGACTGATGCGCTACATAGGCGGTCAGCGCGAGCAGCTCGTCGGATTCAAATCGCGGCACCGGTGCATCCTGGCGCTCGCCGCGGCACTGCTGGATGCGGAGCTCGAGATTCAGGAGCCTGCCGCTCGATGGATCCACCCGCGGGTATTGCGCGGCCACACCGCGCATCGTCTCGTCCGCACGGCCGTGACAGCTCGCGCAGGACCGGCGCGCGGCTCCGACGGCCTCGTCCCACAGCGCCCGGCCCCGTGCCACCCAGAGCATGCCCGGGTTCGCGCCGTCGTCGTCCTGCATGGCGCGCGTCTCCGGCGCCTGGAAATCGCGCCCGGACCGCACCGGATCGGGTCGGATCGGCTCCTGGGCGACGCCGACCGTCGCCGCCAGCAGCAAGGCCAAGGCGCCCCAAGCCAACCGTTGCCGGTAGAGCATCAAGAGACGGTCAGGCGCGCGCTTTCCGACTGGACGACGCCCTTGTCGTCCGTCCAGCGGAATGCGACCTCGCCGCTCTCGGTCGCCAGGACGTGGAACACGAGGAAGGGATTGGCCGCGATCGCCGGCTGCAGCTCCGCGCGCAGGACCTCCTCGCCGGCATAGGTGCACACGAACTCGCGGATGATGTCCCGCGCGATCGGCTTGCCCATGTCGTCGCGCCGGAACCCCGTCTCCATCGGGTGCTGGATCAGAGCGCGCACCTCGACGGCTTCGCCGCGCTTCGCTTGCGCCTGGATCTTGACGAGCGCCTGGGCCATGTCCCGCTCCCTCAATCGTCGAGGCAGGCCGAGAGGACGATCTCGACCCGCAGCGCATCGCTCCAAACCGACCGGTCGGCCATCACGGCCAGCGCCACTACCGTTTGCGTCGTCGCCAAGCGGATCCGCGTCGCGATCTCCGCCTTGGCGGCGCGCGGGCCAAGGTGGAAATGGCCCACGACCGGCAACGGGTTGCCGTCGGCGAATACGTGGATGCTGCGGACCCGGTCCGATGCCGTCATCGGGCTCGCGACGCGCACGGACATGGGGACGGAATTGCCGTTGTCGGCAAGCACGGGGATGTCGAGCTTCACGCGACCAGGCGTCGGCTCCCGTCCCTTGAGGATCTCGTCCATCGCTGCCTTGGCCGAGGCCGGCGTCGCCGCGACGGGGCGGACGCGCAGGACCGGCCAGGCAAGTCCCGCTGCCGCTCCGGCCAGGAGAGCGCGCCGCCCCAGGAGGGACTGTTGGTCCAAACCCCGCATGCCTCACTCCCGTAGCGTGAGCAGGTAGGCCACCACGTCCTCGACCTCTTGGGCGGTGAGCACCGGCCGCCCTCTGAAAGGGCCCGCGACGCGAACCGCTCCCTCGGCCCGATGGTAGGCGGGCATGATCGTGTCCGGATTGAGGCGCGTCGAATCAACTATTCGATAGCGCATCTGGCCGGCGCTGAGCCGGCTACCGACGCCGGCCAAGGACGGCCCGATATCGCCCTGGAATCGCTCGGTCGGCACCGGCAAGGCATGGCAGAGCAGGCAGTTGCCGAGGGTCCGGCTCAGGACGACGGCGCGGCCCCGCGCAGCATCCCCGGGGACGCCGGTCAGCGGCTCGTTCTGCGCGTCCTCGGCCGCCCAGGCCGACGCGGCAAGCGCGGCACCCGCCAAGAAACCAGCCACGACAAGGCGGCTGCGCATGCTCAGACCCCGAACGCCTGGCGGCCGCCAACAGCGGACATGTCGCGCGGCTGCGGCCGCCAGGATCCTGCCCAGAGAGCGGCCGCCACGCAACGCCGGTCGCTCGCCCCGCCCCGCGCTCAAGCGGCCCGCTGGCCGAACTGCAGGCGCGCCAAGCTCGCGTACAGCCCGCCAGCGGCGACGAGGTCCTCGTGCGAGCCCGTCGCCACCAACTGCCCGCGGTCGATCACCGCGATGCGCCGGACGTTGCGCACGGTCGCCAGGCGGTGCGCGATCACCAGGGTCGTCCTGCCTTGCATCAGGCGCTCCAAGGCGTGCTGCACCAGGCGCTCGTTCTCCGCGTCCAGCGCCGACGTCGCCTCGTCGAGCAGCAGGATCGGAGGATTGCGCAGGATCGCGCGGGCGATGGCGATGCGCTGGCGCTGGCCGCCGGACAGGCGCACGCCGCGCTCGCCGAGGAAGGTGCCGAAGCCGTCCGGCAGGCGGTCGAGGAACTCCGTCGCGGCGGCCGCCTCGGCCGCGGCGCGCACCTCGTCGTCGCTGGCGTCCGGACGGCCGAACCTGATGTTCTCCCAGGCGTCGGCGGAGAAGATCACGGGATCCTGCGCGACGAAGCCCATGCGGGCTCGCGCCGCCCGCGGATCGGCAAGGCGCAGGTCCACGCCGTCGATGCAGATCGCGCCTCGGTCGGGATCGTAGAAGCGCAGCAGCAGGCTGAAGACGGTCGTCTTGCCGGCCCCGGACGGGCCGACGAGCGCGACCGTCTCGCCAGGCGCGACGTCAAGCGAGAAGCCCTCCAGCGCCGCCTCGTTCGGCCGCGCCGGGTAGTGGAACGTGACGTCCCTGAAAGCGACGGCACCGACCGGCGGTCCGTCCGGACGGCGCTGCGGCAGCGGCACGGGTTCAGCCGGCGCCGAGATGACAGGCTCTGTCTCCAGCAGCTCGACGATGCGCTCCATGGCGCCTGCCGCGCGCTGCAGGTCGCCGACGACCTCGCTGATCGCCCCGACGGACCCGGCGACCAGCGCCGCATAGAACACGAAGGACGAGAGCTGGCCCGCGGAGATCCGGCCGTCCATCATGTCGCGCCCGCCGACCCAGAGGACGAAGATGACGGCGCCGAAGACCAGCAGGAACACGAGCGCGGTCAGCCAGGCCCGCGCGCGCACGCGCTGGATGGCGATGTCGAAGGCGCTTTCGACGTCGGCGGCGAACCGCCGGCGCTGCACGTCCTCATGACCGTAGGCCTGCACGGTGCGCACGGCGTCGATCGCCTCTGCGCTGCGGGCGCCGACGTCGGCGATGCGGTCCTGGCTCGCCTTGGAGAGCTTGCGGACGCGGCGGCCGAATATCACCAGCGGCGCGACCACGAGCGGCACCACGAGTAGGACCAGCCCCGTCAGCTTGGGGCTGGTGACGGCGAGAAGCGAGATGCCGCCGACCAGCAGCAGGGCGTTGCGCAGCGCGATCGACGCCGAGGAGCCGACGACCACTTGCAGGAGCGTGAGGTCGGTGGTCAGGCGCGATTGGATCTCGCCGGCCTTCGCTGTCTCGAAAAATCCCGGCGACAGGCTGAGGACATGGTCGAAGACCTGCCGGCGGATGTCCGCCACGACGCGCTCGCCGATCCAAGAGACGAGCGAGAAGCGGGCATAGGTCGCACCGGCGAGGACGACGATCACGCCGGAGAGAAGGATCACGGTTCGATCGAGCAGGCCCGTGTCGCCGCGGCTCAATCCTTCGTCGACGAGGTGGCGCAATCCCCAGCCGAGCGCCAGCACGGCGCCGGCAGCGAAGACGAGAGCGACCGCGGCCCCGAAGGCGTGCGCGCGATAGGGCTTCACCCAGCGCGCGAGGCGGCGCAGCACGCCGATATTGCGGCTCTTCGGACGCTCGATCCGGTCGGCGCCCGCGCTCGAAGTGCGGCTGTCCGATG
>JAEULF010000013.1 GCA_016793965.1 Alphaproteobacteria bacterium
CCGCCCGCCGCGGTCGACCGCCGCCAGCACCCGTGTCCGAAGGTCCTCGGAGTACGCCTGCCCCTGCCGCCATGCCATCTGCCGCCCTCCCCGTTCCGCAGACGGCAAATCAAGAATCACACCCCGCGGCCCTTGGGAATCCCCAAAGCGAATCCACCCAGGCCGAAACCGCTCTAGAGCGAGCCCTCGTTCGCCACCACCCAGTCATATGCCGGAAGGGTGAGGAACTCCGGGAACTTCGGCGCCTCGACCAGCTTGACGAACATGTCGGCAGCTTCCGCGTAGCGCCGCCTGTCGTAGCCGGCGCCGAGCACCTGCCTGAAGCGGTCAATCGCCTCGTCGACCAGCTTGCGGACGTACTCCTTCGTCACGACCGTGCCGTTGTCGAGCTTCGCCTTGTGGCGGACCTGCTGCCAGATCTGCGCGCGGCTGATCTCGGCGGTGGCGGCGTCCTCCATCAGGTTGTACAGCGGCACGCAGCCGAAGCCCCGCAGCCAGGCCTCCAGATAGCCGATGCCGACGTTGATGTTCAGGCGCAGGCTCGCCTCGGTCATCGCGCCGGACGGCGGCGTCAGCATGTCCTTCGCCGTGACATGCACGTCCTGGCGCTTGCGCCCGATCTGGTTCGAGCCGGTCATGATCTTGTCGAACTCGGCTTTGGCCACCGTCACCAGGCCCGGATGGGCGACCCAGGTGCCGTCGTGGCCGTCATTGGCCTCGCGCTCCTTGTCCGACTTCACCTTGGCCATCGCCTGGGCGTTGGCCTCCGGGTTGTCCTTGATCGGGATCTGCGCCGCCATGCCGCCCATGGCGTGCACGTTGCGGCGATGGCAGGTCTTGATGAGCAGCAGGCTGTAGTTGCGCATCATCGCCGTCGCCATCGTGACCAGCGCGCGGTCGGGCAGCTGGCACGCGGGGTCCTCGGCGAACTTCTTGATGTAGCTGAAGATGTAGTCCCAGCGCCCGCAGTTGAGGCCAGCCGAGTGCTCCTTGAGTTCCCAGAGGATCTCGTCCATCTCGAAGGTGGCTAGGATGGTCTCGATCAGCACAGTCGCCTTGATCGTGCCGCGCTTGATCCCGAGCGCCTCCTGGGAATGCAGGAAGATGTCGTTCCAGAGCCGCGCCTCGATGTGCGATTCCAGCTTCGGCAGGTAGAAGTAAGGCCCGGTCTTGCGCTGCAGCAGCGCCTTGGCGTTGTGGAACAGGTAGAGGCCGAAGTCGAGCAGCGCGCCGCTCATCGGCTGGCCGTCGACCAGCAGGTGCTTCTCCGGCAGGTGCCAGCCGCGCGGCCGGACGAACAGCACCGCCGGCGTCGGCCCGAGCTTGTACTGCTTCCCGGTCGCCGGCTCCGTGAAGCCGATCGAGCCGCGGACGGCATCGCGCAGGTTGAGCTGCCCCTCGATCAGGTTGGCCCAGGTCGGCGTCGTGGCGTCCTCGAAATCCGCCATGTAGACCTTGGCGCCCGAGTTCAGGGCGTTGATCACCATCTTGCGGTCGACAGGCCCCGTGATCTCGACGCGCCTGTCGAGGATATCGGGCGGCAGGGGCGCGACCGTCCAGTCGCTCTCCCTGACGCGGCGGGTCTCCGGGAGGAAATCCGGCTTCTCGCCCTTGTCGAGCTTCTTCTGGCGCTCCGCGCGAGCGGCGAGGATCTCGCGCCGCCGCGGCCCGAACTTGCGCTCGAGGTCGGCGACGAAAGAGAGGGCTTCCGTCGTCAGGATCTGGTCGAAGCCCGGGCGCATGTGCCCGACGATCACCACTCCCTTTACGCCCGTCGCCGTCGGCTTGGCGGGCTTCAAAGGCTGCGATGGCGCGGCAGGGACGGCCTCGACGACCGGCACGGAGAGCGCCGGCGGGGGCTTGAGCGGGGCCGCCTGGACGCTCGCCGGCTTCATGGCCGGCTGGGTCGCTGGCACCTTGGCTGGCACCTTGGCCGTAGCGACCGCCGTCGCGACCGGTCGCATGACCGGCTGCTCCGGGGCCGCTGCCTTGCGTACTGGCAAGCTGCGACCGACCGCCTTGCGCGCGACTTCAGGACGCGGTGCCGGCTTCGCCGACGCCCGCGGTGCGGCGATTCCCGGGGCCCGCTTGCGCGTAGCCGCTCGGGGTGACGTCTTGCGGGCAGACGATCTCGCCGCGGCTCGTCTGCCGCCTCTACCCGCCGGCTCGGACGCGGCTTTCTTTTTCGCCGCGGACTTGCGCGCCGTGCGCTTCGCCGCGGACTTCCGGGCGGTCTTCTTCTTCGCCGAGCGACGCTTTGTCGTCGACTTGCGCGCCGTCGCCTTCTTCGCGGTCGAGCGCTTTGCCGCTGCGCGCGGCGACTTAGCCTTCCGGGCCGGAGACTTGCGCGTGCTCTTCCTGGCCTTGCTGGCGGTCTTCTTCGCGACCATGGTCACTCCCTTGCAGTGCTGGCGTACGAATACGCCGTCCAGACGAATGACCCGCTCCCTCGCGTGACTCGGATCACGTCGCGCGCGTGGTCTTGGCGTGACTGACGCCTGTCGCCGTGATTACGTGAGACCAACGTCCAAATGCAACAACTCGCGCAGGGACTCCGCGGATTTCCTGGGCGATGTCTCAAAACCCCAGCTTTTCTGCGGGTCTCGCGGCAACAAGAAAAAATGCCGTTGACGTACCGTCATGCAAGCGCCAGCCGCGCATCTTGCGTTTTCGCCATGCGACTCGGCGCGCTGCGGCGCATCAACGATGTCAAATGCTCACCCCATCGCCGCGTCATGCGCGCCGTGCGAGCGGTCATAACCGGCGGACGCGCGCAACAGAGCGCTCGTGTACTCGTGCGTCACAGTGCCAGCAGCGAGACGCGGCGCATCGAGCTGCTCGACGATGAGGCCGCCGGTCATCACGGCCACACGGTCGCACATGTTCGCGACGACGGCGAGATTGTGGCTCACGAGCACGAACGTCATGCGCCGCTCGCGTCGCAGCTTGCGCAGCAGGTTCAGCACCTCCGCTTGCACCGATACGTCCAGCGCAGACGTCGGCTCGTCGAGCAGCAGGATCTCCGGGTCAAGCAGCAGCGCGCGCGCCACGGCGACCCGCTGTCGCTGACCGCCGGACAATTGGTGCGGGTAGCGGAAGCGGAACGACGCGTCGAGGCCGACGGCCGCGAGAGCGTCGACGATGCGCCGGTCCGCGTCCGGGATCCCGTGCACCGCGAGCGGCTCGGCCAGGATCCGATCGACCGTCTGGCGCGGATGCAGCGACGCGTAAGGGTCCTGGAGCACGAGCTGGACCCGGCGCCGGAATGCGCGATCGGGCCTTCGCGGCAGCGGCGCGCCGGCCACGGACACCGCGCCGGACCAGTCGTCGACGAGGCCGGCCAGCGCGCGCAGCACCGTCGACTTGCCGCTGCCGGACTCGCCGACGATGCCGAACGACTCGCCGGCGCGGACATCGAACCCGATGCCGCCGACCGCCGTCACGACGTCGGCGCCAAGACCGAAGCGCACGGTGAGGTCGCGGACGGCGATCACGGCGCGGATCCTTCGGCGCGCCAGATCGCGTCGCGCGACAGCGTCGGCAGGTCGCCCTGCCCGCCGTCGATCCGCGGCACGCAACGCAGCAGGCCTTGCGCGTAGGGGTGGCTGACGCGCCGCAGGTCGGACGCGGCGACGCTCTCGACGATCCGGCCCGCGAGCATGACGATGACGCGATCGCAGAACCGCGCGACGAGGTCGAGGTCGTGGCTGATGAAGATCAGCCCCATGCCGCTGCGCGACACCAGGTCGTCGATGATCGCCAGCACCTGCGCCTGGACCGTCACGTCGAGGGCGGAGGTCGGCTCGTCGGCGATCAGGAGGTCAGGGCCGGGCGCCAGCATCATCGCGATCATCGCGCGCTGCCCCATTCCGCCGGAGAGCTCGTGCGGATAGGCGCGGTAGACGCGCCCGGGATCGCGGATGCGCACCGCCTCCAGCATCGCCAACGCGCGGTCGCGCGCCTCCGCGCCGCGCGCGATGCCGTGCACGCGGAAGCCCTCGGCGATCTGCTCGCCGACCCGCATCACCGGGTTCAGCGAGAACTTCGGGTCCTGCAGCACCATGGCGATGCGGCGCCCGGCGAGCGCCCGGCGCCGCGCCGGCGGGAGCGCGAGCAGGTCCATGCCGTCGAAGGCAAGCCGCTTGGCGGTGACCGTCCCGGTCCGCGGCACCGCGCCGATGATCGCGCGCCCGGTCATCGACTTGCCGGAGCCGGACTCGCCGACGATCGCCACCTTCTCCCGCCCGACGGAGAACGAGACGCCGCGCACGGCATGGACGAGCCCGCCACGCGTCGGGAACGCGACGCGCAGGTCATCGACCTCGAGGATCGCAGGCGTCCCGGGCGCGGTCATCTCAGCTTCGGGTCGAGCACGTCGCGCAACCCGTCTCCCAGCAGGTTGAAGCCAAGGCTCGCCGCGCAGATCGCCAAACCGGGCATCGCCGCGATCCACCACTGGTCGAGCACGAACTTGCGGCCCGTCGCGATCATGGCGCCCCACTCCGGGGACGGCGGCGTCGCGCCGAGGCCGAGGAAGCCGAGCCCGGCGGCGATCAGGATGACGCCCGCCATGTCGAGCGTGAGCCGGATGATGACCGAGGGCAGGCAGAGCGGCACCACGTGAACGGCCACGATGCGCAGCTGCGAGGCGCCGATGACGCGCGCCGCGGCGATGAAGTCGCTGCGCCTGATGGTGAGGGTCTCGGCGCGCGCCAGGCGGGCAAGCGGCGGCCAGCCGGTGAGGCCGATCGCGATGACCGCGTTCTCGATGCCGGGGCCCAGCGCCGCCGTCAGCGCCAGCGCCAGGACCAGCCGCGGGAACGCCAGGAAGACGTCGGTGAGCCGCATCAGCACGGCATCGACGGCGCCGCCCAGCGTGCCAGCCAGGCAGCCGATCGCCAGGCCGATCGGGCCGATGATGACGGCGACCAGCGCCACGATGCGCAAGGTGATGCGCGCGCCGTAGACGATGCGCGAATAGATGTCGCGGCCGAGCTCGTCGGTGCCGAGCCAGTGCTCGGCGCTCGGCGGCGCCAGGCGCCGCACCAGGTCCTGCTCGATCGGCGAGTGCGTCGCCAGCCACGGCGCTGCCGCGGCGCAGAGCACGAGGGCCGAGACGATGCCGAGACCGAGCATCGCCGCCGGGTTGGTCCTGAACGTCAGCCAGCCGAGCCATGCGCGCTGCAGCGCCGCCTGCCGGCGGGACCGCGGCGATGCCGTCGTCAGGTATGCGCGCCAACCTCCCATGCCCTGCGCGCTCACGGCGCAGCCTGCCTGGCACGCGGATCGAGCGCTCGATAGAGGACGTCGGACAGGAGGTTGAGGCTGACGAACACGGCGCCGACGACGATCGTCGCGCCGAGGACGCCGTTCATGTCGGAGCGCAGCAGCGAATCCGTCAGGTAGTTGCCGAGGCCGGGCCACGCGAACACCGTCTCGGTGAGGACCGATCCCTCGAGCAGGTGCCCGTAGGAGAGCGCGACCACGGTCACCAGCGGCACGGCGACGTTGCGGAAGGCATGGCGCCAGATCACCTGGCGCTCCGGCACGCCCTTCAGCCGCGCCGCCGTCACGTATTCCTGCGAGAGCTGGTCGAGCATCAAGCTGCGCGTCATGCGGCAGACATAGGCGAGCGAGAAGTATCCCAGCACGCTCGCCGGCAGCACGATGTGGCGCAGCGCGTCGAGGAAGGCGGCACCGTCGCCCGCGATCAGGCAATCCACCAGGATCATGCCCGTGACGCCGGGAACGAAGTCCTGGAAGGCGATGCTCTGTCGGCCCGGCCCGCCGACGAGGTCGAGGCGGGCGTAGAAGACGAGGAGCCCCATCAGGCCGAGCCAGAAGACGGGAACGGAGTAGCCGAGCAGCGCCAGGAAGCGGGCGAGCTGGTCCGGCCATTCGCCGCGCCGGACGGCG
>JAEULF010000130.1 GCA_016793965.1 Alphaproteobacteria bacterium
CGGCATCGAGCACACGATGTCGCTCACCATCGACGGCGACAAGACGAAGGGCGTCGCCGAGGACGACACGGACCGCACCAACGCCCAGGGCAAGGCGAGCTCGGTGCACTTCGTGCACTTCCCGCTGAGCCCGGCGCAGGCGCAGAAGCTGAAGCGCCCTGGCGCCCGGGTCGAGGTCGCGATCGAGCACCCGAGCTACGCCCATATCGCGCTGATGCCGGAGGCCGTGCGGGTCGCGGTGTCGGCCGACGTGGACTGAAGCGCGGTTCGGACGCAGCCGGCCGGCGCCTCACCCGATCAGCTTGCCGTCCTTGAAGAACGGGAAAGGCCCGTCGAAGCGGCCGATGAACCCCAGATGGCTGATGATGCCGGCGCCTTCCTGCCAGGCATGCAGCTGATAGGCCGGCGGCTCCATCGTGAAGGCCGACGGTCCGCCTGGACGCAGGTCGAGCGCGACCTGGTGCGCCGGGCTCGGCGCGGTGGACGCGATGGTGCCGGCGAAGCGCGCCTGGATCGCCCGGTGCAGGTGGCCGCAGAGCACGCGCTCGACCTGCGGATGGCGCGCCACGACTGCCGCCAGCCCGTCACGGGCGTCGAGCCCGCCCCTGTCCATGTGCTCGATGAAGGTCGGGAAGGGCGGATGGTGGATCAGGAGCACGGTCGGCTTGCGCGGCGCGGCCGCCAGCGTGCGGTCGAGCCACTCCAGGCGCTCGCGGCAGAGCGTGCCGCCGCCCTTGCCAGGGATGACGCTGTCGAGCCCGACGATGCGCACCGGGAAGTCCTCGACCGCGAACTGCAGGAACCCCGAGCGCGGCAAGTACTTGTGGTCAGCGAAGGCGTCGCGCATCGCCTCCCGCTCGTCGTGGTTGCCGGGGATCAGCAGCACGGGCATGCGCGCGGGCGCCAGCAGCGCCTTGAGCCGCTCGTACTCCTCGGACATGCCGAAATCGACGAGGTCGCCGGTCATCGCCAGGACGTCGGGCAGCGGATCGAGCGCGTTGACCGCAGCGATCGCGCGCTCCAGGTAGCCGGCCGTCTCGACGACGCCATAGGCGAGCTTGCCCGGCACGCGTATATGCGTGTCGGTGACCTGGGCGATGATCATGCGCGGTCTCCCAGATCGATCAGGGCCTGAGGCGGCACGGCGAGGTGCACGGCCTCGCCGCGCGTCCAGGCCGCGCGCTCGCTGCTGTCGACGGTGACGGCCGTGCCCGCGACGTCGAGCACGAGGCGCGTGCGGTCGCCGAGGAAGAAGGACGTCGTGACTGTGGCCCGCAGCGCGTCGGGGCCGGCGGGCACGATGCGCGCGTCCTCGGGACGGAATGCCGCCTCGGCAGCGCCGGCCTCCCGCGACCAGGGAATGCTGCCGGCGGCGGTGACGAAGCGGCCCGCCTCGGCACGCCCGGGCAGCTTGTTCATCGTCCCGATGAAGTCGGCGACGAAGCGGCTCTTCGGCGCGCGGTAGATCTCGCGCGGGCTGCCGATCTGGGCGACGCGCCCGTGCTCCATGACCACGATGCGGTCGCCGAGCGCCATCGCCTCCGCCTGGTCGTGCGTCACGTAGATCGCCGTGATGCCGACGCGGCGCAGGAGCCCGTCGATCTCCACGCGCAACGTCTCGCGCAGCTTGGCGTCGAGCGCGGTCAGCGGCTCGTCGAGCAGCAGGGCGCGCGGCCGGATGGCGAGCGCCCGGGCCAGCGCCACGCGCTGGCGCTGGCCGCCGGAGAGCTGGTCGATGCGCCGGTCGGCGAGCGCCTCGATGCGCATCATGGCCAGCATCTCGTCCGCCCGCGACCGCTGCTCGGCCGCCGGCCGACGGCGCACGCGCAGCCCGTAGGCGACGTTCTCGCGCACGCTCATGTTGGGGAACAGCGCGTAGCTCTGGAACACGATGCCGACGTCGCGCCGCTCGATCGGAACCGGCGTCACGTCCTCGCCGTCGAACAGCACCTTGCCGCCCGGGTCCGGCTCGTCGAGGCCGGCGATGATGCGCAAGGTCGTCGTCTTGCCGCAGCCGGACGGGCCCAGGATCACCAAGGTCTCGCCGGCGCCGACATCGAGGTCCAGTGGCTGCAGCGCCTTGGTGCCGTCGGGGAAGGTCTTGGAGCAGCTCCGCAGCTTGATGGCGACGGAACGGGCAACCTCGGTCATCGGTCTTGTCTCCGGCCGCTCCCGAGCGGCTTCGAGAGCAGCTGCATCGCCACGAGCAGCGGCACGATCATCACGAAGAAGAGCAGAGTGTAGGCCGACGCCACCTCGAGCCGCAGCGATGCGTAAGCATCCGCGAGGCCGACGGGCAGCGTCTTGGTCAGCGGCGTGTGCAGGAGCCAGGTCATGTTGAACTCGCCGACCGACAGCGTCAGCACCATCAGCGCCCCAGCGACGATGCCCGGGCGCGCGTTCGGCAGCACGACGCCGAGGAAGCGCTGGCCGAAGGTTGCGCCGAGGCTCGCCGCCCCTTCCTCGAGGGTCTTCAGGTCGATGGCCGCCATCACCGCGAGGACGGACCGCACCATGAAGGGCAGCGTGAACAGCACGTGGCCGACCAGGATGAAGCTCCAGGACGTCCGGAAGTCTCCCCAGGTGCCATAGGTGACGATGAGCGCCAGCGCCGTCGCCAGGCCGGGAACGGCGACCGGCATGACCAGAAGCTCCTCGATCATGCGCGCGACGTGCCCCTGCCGCCGCGCGAGGACGTAGGCGGCGGGCACGCCGAGGACGAGCGTGCAGGCGAGACAGGCGAGGCCGAGGCCCAAGGAGGAGACAACCTGGCCGGCATAGCCGGACCAGACCTCGCCCAGCCAGCGGAGCGTCAGGCCGCCGGCGACGCCGGAGAGGTAGTTCGCCGTCACGCCGGCGAGCATCGAGGCGAGCACGGGCACGATCAGGAAGGACGCGAGCAGCAGCGTGAAGGCGAGCTGCAGGTGGAAGGCGATGCCGCGCCCGCGCATGGCTCAGCCGGCCGCGGCGACGGTGGCGCCGGACGCCGTGCGCGCCAGCGCCAGCGCCGCCCAGGTGACGGCGCCGAGGACGAAGGAGAGCGCTGCGGCGACGGCGATGTTCGCCTGCAGCGTGAACTCCGTGTAGATCGTCATCGGCAGCACGTCGATGCGCGTCGCCAGCGTGAAGGCCGTGCCGAATGCGCCCATCGCCGTGGCGAAGCAGATGGCGCCCGCGGCGAGCAGCGCGGGCTTCAGCCCGGGCAGGATCACGTCGGCGAGCACGCGCAGCCGGCTGGCGCCGAGCGAGCGCGCCGCCTCCTCCAGCCGCGGGTCGAGTTTCTCCGCCGAGGCCATGATGGTGAGCACGGTGCGCGGCACGGAGAAGTAGACGTAGCCCATGAACAGCCCGGCCATGGAATAGGCGAAGACCAGCTTCTCGCCGGTGAGCGCCTGGGTCACGTCTCCGATCAATCCCTGCCGTCCGGCCAGCATGATCACCATGAAGCCGATGACGACGCCGGGGAAAGCGAGCGGCAGGGTGAGCATGGCGACGAGCAGCGCTCGGCCGGGAAACGCGTTGCGCACCAGGAAGAGTCCGGCCGTGGTCGAGAGCAGCAGCGTGGCTACCGTCGTCGCCGCGGCAAGGGCCAGCGTCGAGACCAGGCTGCGCAGGTACTTCGGATGGACGAGGATGTCGGCATAGCCGGCATAGCCGGACTTGCCGCTGCCACCGATCAGGAAGAGCTGGCCGAGCGGCACGAGAAAGAAAGCGGCGAAGACGATGCCGGCCGGGAGCAGCAGCAGGAGATGGCGGAAATCGTCGCGGGAGCGCGCGCGCATCAGGAGAGCCCCCTCCCTCCCGGCCCTTGCGGGCCGGGCCCCGCCCTCCCCCTGCTGCGCAGGGAGAGGGTCCCCGCTCCCTCTGCCGCCGCAGGCAGGGGAGCGAAAGGGCCGGCACGAAGCGCGGGCAGGGAGGGGGTCGCCACCCTCACTGCACCTCGGCCTGGTAGCGCTTGGTGATCACCGGCAGCGCCGCCGCCAGCTTCAGCAGGTCGATCGGCTTGGCGCGCGCATAATCGGCCGAGGGCAGGAACTTCGCCTGGGCGTCGGCCGTCATCTTGTCAGCGAAGACCGGGCGCAGGTAGGCGTTGCCCCACATCGCCTGGCTCTTGTCGGACAGCACGAAGTCGAGGACCTTCTTGGCGTTCTCCGCGTTCGGCCCGTTCGCCACCAGCCCCATGATGTAGGGGAAGGTGACCGAGCCCTCCTTCGGGATGACGAAGGCGATCGGCGCCTTGTCGGTGTACTGGCCGCGATAGGCGTTGAAGTCGTAGTCGAACAGGATGGGGATCTCGCCTGAAATGACGCGGGCGTAGGAGGTCTGCTTCGGCACGATCGGCTGGTTCTTCTGCAGCTCCTTGAAGAACTTGATCGCCGCGTCGAGGTTGTCGTAGCTGCCGCCCATGGCGAGGTTGACCGCCATGACGCCGAGCTGGCCGACGGCGGCGCTGGTCGGGTCGAGGTAGCCGACGAGGCCCTTGTACTCGGGCTTCAGCAGGTCGGCCCAGGATTGCGGCACCGGCTTGTTGCCGAGCGCCTGCTTGTTGACGAACAGGCCCAACGTGCCGGAGTGGATGGTGAACCACATCCCGTTCGGGTCCTTGAGGCTGTCGGGGATCCTCTCCCAGCCCTTCGGCTTGTACGGCGCGAGCACGCCGGCCTCGACCGCCTGCGGGCCGACCGAGCCGCCGAGATAGGTCACGTCCGCCACCGGCTTCGCCTTCTCGGCGATGAGCGCCGCCAGCGACTGGCCGGAGTTCTTGTTGTCGGCCGGCACCGTGATGCCCAAAGTCTCCTTGATCGCCGTGAGCTGGCTGCCCCAATCGGCCCATTGCGGCGGGCAGTTGTAGCAGATCGCCGTCTGCGCGGCGGCGGGCGCCGC
>JAEULF010000136.1 GCA_016793965.1 Alphaproteobacteria bacterium
CGTCCCAGAGCTTCGGGCTCTCGGCGAGGGCATTCAGCTCCTGGAGGCGCGCGTTCGCAGCGTCCCAGTCAAAGATGCCTCCTCAGCAGCGCCAACGAGGCCTTCGCCTCGTCGACGACCGCTTGGATCTCAGCGCGCATGAACGGCTCCTGTCGCAGTCGCGGGGGAACATGGGGCAGCGCGCGCTGAAGTCAAGAGCGCTCTGCCGCAGCGCCGCTGCGACCTGCGAGCGATCAGTAGATCCCGCCGGTTCCCGGCCCCGGCGCCGTCGGCCGCGGCTGAACGACCACGGGCGGGCGCGGTGCCTGCGCAGCGGCGCCGCCGCCGGGCGGCGCCCACAGCGGCTGCATGCCTTGCGCCTGGGTCGGCGCTTGCTGCACCACAGGCGGATAAGCGGTCGCCGGCGGCGCACCCGGCGCGGGATAGCCCTGGGGCGGATAAGTGCCGGGCGGATAGGTGCCGGGCGGATAGACCGGCTGGGCATAGGGATTGAACTGGCCGCCCTGCGGCGGCACGCCATAGGGCGTCGTTCCGGCTTCCTGCGTACCGGCCGGCGCAGGCCCGACATACCAGGAACCGCCCTCGCCCTCGCTGAGCGCGCCGAACCCGGTCACGTCGCCGCCGATGTACTGCGGCCGGCCGACCGGCTCGGTGCCAGGCTTGAATGCCTCGAGGATCGTGCCGCGCTCGCCCGAGCCGGCACGCTCGCCGGTCGTGCCGTTGATGGCGACGAGGCGGATGCCCGGCGGGATGCGGAACGGCACTGCCGGCTGGTCCTTCAGAGCCTCTTTCATGAAGGCCGCGAAGATCGGCGCCGCGTTCTTGCCGCCGGTCTCCTTCTCGCCCAGCGAGTGGGGCTGGTCGTATCCGATATAGAGCCCGACGCAGAGGTCCGGCGAGAAGCCGACGAACCAATTGTCGTTGCTGTCGTTGGTCGTGCCGGTCTTGCCCGCGAGCGGCCGTCCGAGCGGCTTCACCGCCGCCTGGCCTGTGCCGCGCTCCACAACGCCCTCCAGGATCGAGGTCATCTGGTAGGCGACCCCGGCGTCGATGATCTGCTCGCGCACGTCGTCGAGCTGCGGCATCGGCGAGTCGTCCCGCAGGAAGCCCGGGCGGCACCCCCGGCAATTGCGCCGGTCATGCCGGTAGATCGTCCGGCCGGTGCGATCCTGGATGCGGTCGATCAGCGTCGGCTGGACCTTCTTGCCGCCGTTCACGATCTGCGCGTAGCCGGTGGTCAGGCGCAGCACCGTCGTCTCGGCGGCGCCGAGAGCCACGGGCAGGTAGCGCGGCAGCTTCTCGACGACGCCGAAGCGCTCGGCGTACTGCGCGACGAGGTCGATGCCGATCGTGTCGGCCAGCCGCACGGTCATCAGGTTGCGCGACTTCTCGATGCCCATGCGCATGGTCGACGGGCCGTAGTACTGCTGCGTGTAGTTCTCCGGGCGCCATTGCGGCTTGCCCGGCCCCTGGTCCTTCACGAAGGGCGCGTCGAGGATCAGGGTCGCCGGCGTGTAGCCGTTGTCGAGGGCAGCGAGGTAGACGAAGGGCTTGAAAGCCGAGCCGGGCTGGCGCGCTGCCTGCGACGCGCGGTTGAACGTGCTGACATTGCCGCCCGTCGAGTAGCCGCCGACCATGGCGAGGATGCGCCCGGTATGCGGGTCCATCGCCACCAAGCCGCCCTGCACGAGCGGCACCTGGCGGAGCGCGAAGGTTTCCTTGGTCGCCGTCGGCTCCACCATCACGACATGGCCGGGCGCGACGACATCCTGCACGCGGCGCGGCGCGGCGCCGACATGGCCGTGCTCGCGCGCCGGCGCCGCCCAGCGCATCTCCTCGAAAGGCAGGATGCCCGTGCTGCCGTTGGCGAAGCCGATGCGGGCCCGCTGCGCGTCCACCGCGAGCACCACGGCGAGCTTCCAGTCGTCGAGCCCGTAGGGCACGCCGACGCCGGACAGCTTCGCCGCCCAGTCGTTCAGCCCGTCGATGCGCGCCACCGGGCCGCGCCAGCCCTTGCTGCGGTCGAATCGCCGCAAGCCCTCGCGCATGACCCGCTCGGCGATCTGCTGCAGCTTCGGGTCGAGCGTGGTGCGGACCGCAAGCCCGCCCTCGTAGGTCTCGCGCTCGCCATAGCGCGCCAGAAGCTCCCGGCGGACGTCCTCCGCGAACCAGTCCGCGCGCACGAGCTCGGTGTCGTCGCGCTTGCGCACGCGCACCGGCTGGGCCTTGGCCTCGACGGCCTGGTCGAGAGCGATGTAGCGCTCCTCGACCATGCGATCGACGACGTAGTCGCGCCGATCGCGCGCCGCGTCGGCGAAGCGGACGGGGTGGTAATTGTTCGGGCCCTTGGGCAGCCCGGCGAGGTAGGCGGCTTCGGCGACCGTCAGCTCGTCGAGCGACTTGTTGAAGTAGTTGAGCGCCGCCGCCGCCACGCCATAGGAGCCGTAGCCCAGGAAGATCTGGTTCAGGTACAGCTCGAGGATGCGATCCTTGGAGAAGGCGCGCTCGATCCGGTAGGCGAGGATGAACTCCTTGGCCTTGCGCTCGAGCGAGACCTCGTTCGACAAGAGGAAGTTCTTCGCAACCTGCTGCGTGATCGTGGAAGCGCCGATCGGCCGCCGGCCCGATCCCATGTTCTGGAGGTTCTGGACCACCGCGCGGATCACGGCCACGAAGTCGATGCCCGGATGGACGTAGAAGTTCTTGTCCTCGGCCGCCAGGAAGGCGCGGATGATAAGCTTGGGCATGGCGTTGATCGGCACGAACACGCGGCGCTCCGCCGCGTACTCGGCCATCAGCCGGCCATCGGCCGCGTAGAGGCGCGTGGTGATCGGCGGCTCGTAGTTGGCGAGCACGCGATAGTCCGGGAGCCCGCGGCTGAAGTACTGCCAGGCGTAGAGCACGGCGCCCGCCCCGGCGAGACCGACCATGACGAAGAGCACGGCCCCCAGGAACAGCACCAAGCGCACGACTCGCCCGAAAACCGAGCGGCGCGGCTTGCGCGCCGGCGCCGCCGCGCCCTTGGGCGACGAAGCGGAAGCCGCCCCAGTCACTTGTTTTTCTTCGCCTTTGGCCATGTCGATATCCGTCGTGGGCCGCCCTGCGCCCCGTCCCGTCGTCAAGGGTGCGCGGTCCGCATTGCCCCGCCAAGCTTACAGATAGCCCAACCGGCCCCGGGGTTCAAACCGGTCAGCGCTTCTTGCCGAAGAATCGGTCCACGGCCGTGACGATCGCCTTCGCGATCCGGCCGCGATGCTCCTGCGTGCGCAACATGCGCTCCTCGCGCGCGTTCGTCAGGTAGCCGAGCTCCACCAGGACCGACGGGACGTCGTGCGCCTTCAGGACGACGAAGCCGGCAGAGCGGTGGGGCTTGGGCAGCACCGCCAGGTCCTGGCCGCGCACGCTCTCGACGACGAGGTTGGCGAAGTTGCGCGAGAGCTTCATCGTCTCGCGCATCGTCAGGTCGAACAGGATGTTGACCACTTCCGGCGACTCTTCCATCAGGTCGTGCCCGCCGATCAGGTCCGCCTTGTTCTCCGCCTCCGCCAGCTCCTCGGCCTCGCGGTCCGAGGCTCGCTCCGACAGCGTGTAGATCGACAGGCCGCGGACCTGCGCGATGCGCATGGAATCGGCGTGGATGGAAATGAAGAGCTCGGCGCCGGCTTGGCGCGCCATGGCAACGCGGTCGCGCAGGCGGACGAACTGGTCGGAGTCGCGCACCATCACGACACTATAGCGGCCGGTCCGCGCAAGCAGGTCGCGAACCTCGCGCGCCATGGCGAGGGTGATGTCCTTCTCCAGCGTTCCGCCGACGCCGATTGCGCCGGAATCCGCCCCGCCGTGCCCCGCGTCGATGACGACGACCTTGCGGTCGCGCGGGCCATCCCGCGGCCCGGGACCGCTCACCCGGGCACCGGGCAGCGTGGCGATCTGCACCGGCGGGTCCGGCTGGGACTGGCGCCCTTGGGCCGGGCGCGGCTGCTCCGCCGCCGGCGCGGGGATGGTGCCGAGGTTGCGCGGGCCCCGTCCGTCCACGGCATAGGCGGGGGCGGGAGATTGCGGCTGCAACTGGGCCTGCGGCAACGGGGCCGCTGCCGACGACGGCGGGACGGGCGAAGCGAGAGGCGGCTGCTGCACGATCGGCGGCACATCGACCACGCGCGCGTTCGATTGGCCGCGACGGCCGGCGGCGTCCGTTGCCGAGGAGACCAGCGTCCGGCCGATCTGGGTGACGTACTGGCTATGGGTGATCTGCTGCAGGTCGAGGATCAGCCGCCAGGGCTTGCCGAATTCGGGCGGCAGCGAGTACGCGTGCGTCACCTTGACCGGCTTGTGCACCTCGATGACCAGCCGCGAGTTGCCTGGCTGGAACAAGCCGTAGCGCAGCTCGCGCAGCAGGTCGCCTTGCGGGCGCAAATCGTCGATCCGCCAGTTGGCCTCCGGCAGGTCGACGATCACCCGGTAGGGATCGAGCAGCGTGAAGACGCGGTAGTCCGGGGCGCGATCAAGGTCGATGACGAAGCGGGTCACCGCCTCGTGGACGCCGATCCTGATGCCCTGGACCGTCAGCGGCGCGCCGGCGCGGGCCTGGTGGAACAGCGTCGGGAGCGCGAAGCGCGGCCCTTCGCTGATCGACGGCCCGGCAGCGATCTGCGGCCCGGGCGCACCCGAGGGACTGCCCGCTGGCACCCTGCCGTCGCGCCCCTCGATCGGGCGCAGCGGCGGCGGCGCGGCGCTCTCTTGAGCAGCGGCCGGATCGGATCCTCTGCTGCAGGCCATGCCGACCGCGAGGACGAGCAGCGCCGAGCGCGCGCAGCGCGCGGCGCGCGCCTTGACGCTGCCGATGCGCTTGCCGCCGTCGCCGTCGCTGGGAGCCATCAGGGAACCTGCGCGGATCGCATTTCAGGGCGCGGGCCAAGCCCGAGCCGGACCGAGCTGGGCCGCGATGTTTGGTTAATGAACTTGTGGGCGCGGTTTGGTTAACAAAGCCTTGCGCCGCCGTGGCCATCGCCATCCGCGGCTTGCCTCCCCGGCGCAGAGCCCCCCGGGATGCGCCCGGCGCCCCAGTCTTGACTTTGCCACAGGCACATGGTCGAAAGGCGACCAGGGCCATCGGATGAATGTCCGCGGTCCATGCAAGCCTGCCGTTGCGGTCTCGTGGCCGCGACAAGGCGCGCCAGGCGATCCACTGTGCCACCCGGCAACGGTCTCGTCTGCGCGCGCAACGCTTGCATCTCACCCACTGCCGTCCCCCAGCCGCCCGCCGCAAGGTTCGGACTTCTGGGGTTTCGGACGGCGGCGGGAGCAAGATCGCCAGCCCTGCGTCGATGCAGGCGCGGCAGATCCGCAAGTCGGGATCGTTCATGGAAGCCTCGGCGCGTCAGCAAGCCTATCCGCAAGCGCGCAAGGGACTTCACGGCCGAATCCCGTCCAACCCGACCAGCAACGGCCCGCAGGGGCTTGCTCGCTGCATTCGCTCGGCCGTCGTGCGGCACCGTGCCGCCGCGGCCGTCCACGTCATGACTGCGCCGCCGGTCCCCCAGGTCTCGAAGACCTCGGCCCGCGCCGGGCGCGCTCCGGAGAATTTCCACCATGTCCAACAAGAAGATGCTGATCGATTGCACCCACCCGGAAGAGATCCGGGTCGCCGTGGTGCATGGCACGAAGCTCGAGGAGTTCGACTTCGAGCTGGCGAGCCGAAAGCCGCTTAAGGGGAACATCTATCTCGCCAAGGTCACGCGGGTCGAGCCGTCGCTGCAGGCCGCCTTCGTCGAGTACGGCGGCAACCGCCATGGCTTCCTGCCGTTCAGCGAGATCCATCCCGACTACTACCGGATCCCCGTCGGCGACCGCGAGGCGCTGATCGCCGAGCTCGAGGCCATGCGAGCGGCCGCCGCGCGCGCGCGCGGCGAGGACGACGCGACCGACGACGACGACGACGAGCCGGGCGAGCCCCGCTCGGAGAGCGCCGGCGCCGCGACACGCGACGGGTCGGAGTATCTTGCGGACGACGAGCCGGCAGCGCCCGGGGAGCGACAAGGCGAGCCGGGTCCTGCTCGGGAAGCCTATGACGGCACCGAGTCGGTCCAGGTTGACACCACCGTCTTCGAGGCGGGCGGTGCCCGCGACGTCGGCGCCGAGGCCGCCGCCCCAGCAGGCGAGACCGTGGCCCAGGCCGGTGCGGCAACGCTGCCCCCGGCTGCCGTCGAGCCGCCGACTGCGGACCCTGTCGCCGCGGCGTCGACCTCGTCCTGGGCGCCGCTGCCCTCGACCGCTCCCACCACCGAGCAGGCCGACGCACCGCTGCCGAGCTCGGCGACGCAGGCAGAATCGACCGGCGCGCCCATGGCCGCCGTGACGTTCGGCCCGGCGGACGCCGGCGGAACGCAGCAGACCGAGACGGCCCCCGCCCTGCGCGACGACACGCCGCAGCCCGCCGACCCGGGACAGCCGGCGGAGGGCGCCGCGGCGTCCTTCGATCCCGAGGTGGCGGCCGAAGAGCGCGAGGAGCGCCACCAGCGGCGCGGCCGGCGCGGCCGGCGCGGCGGCGGCGGCGACGACGAGGAGGCGATCAACAGGCGCTTCCAGAGCTTCTACCGCCGCTACAAGATCCAGGAGGTCATCAAGCGCCGGCAGATCCTGCTGATCCAGGTGACGAAGGAAGAGCGCGGCAACAAGGGCGCAGCGCTGACCACCTACATCTCGCTGGCCGGGCGCTATTGCGTGCTGATGCCCAACTCGGCGCGCGGCGGCGGCGTGTCGCGCAAGATCACCAGCGTCGGCGACCGCAAGCGGCTGAAGTCGGTGCTCTCCGAGATGGAGATCCCGAAGGGCATGGCCGTCATCGTCCGCACGGCCGGAAGCGAGCGCAGCAAGCCGGAGATCCGGCGCGATTACGAGTACCTGATCCGCCTTTGGGAGGACATCCGCCAGCGCACCCTGGAGTCGATCGCGCCGGCGCTGATCCACGAGGAGGCGAACCTCATCCGGCGCGCCGTGCGCGACATGTACACGCGCGACATCGAGGAGATCCTCGTCGAAGGCGCGGAAGGCTTCAAGGCGGCGCAGACCTTCATGAAGATGCTCACGCCGAGCCATGCCGGCCGGGTGAAGCTGTACGACGACGTGCGCCTGCCCCTCTTCCACCGCGCGCAGATCGAGAGCCAGCTCGACGCGATGCACAGTCCCGTCGTGCAGCTGCGCTCGGGCGGGTACATCGTCATCAGCCCGACGGAGGCGCTGGTCGCGATCGACGTCAACTCCGGCCGGTCGACGCGCGAGCGCGGCATCGAGGAGACGGCGCTCAAGACCAATAGCGAGGCGGCCGAGGAGGTCGCGCGCCAGCTCCGCCTGCGCGACCTGGCGGGGCTGATCGTCATCGACTTCATCGACATGGAGGACAGCCGGCACAACGCGCAGGTCGAGAAGCGCCTGCGCGACGCCATGCGCCAGGACCGCGCGCGCATCCAGCTCGGCCGCATCAGCCCGTTCGGCCTGCTCGAGCTGTCGCGCCAGCGCCTGCGCCCGTCGATCCAGGAGACGACCACACAGATCTGCCCGCACTGCCAGGGCACCGGCCGCATCCGCTCCGTCGATTCGACGGCGCTCGCGGTGCTGCGCACGATCGAGGACGAGGGCATCAAGGGCAAGGCCGCGGTCCTGACGGTGCACGTGCCGACCGAGGTCGCGCTGTTCATGCTCAACCAGCAGCGATCGAGCCTCTCCGGCATCGAGGCGCGCTATGCCATGCAGGTGGTGATCGCCTGCGACGACGCCCTGATCCCGCCGGCCATGCGCGTCGAGCGCACAGAGCCGCGCCTGGTCGATGCGCCGGTCGCGCGCCCGGCCCTGCCCGCGGCGGAGCCGGCGCTCGCGGAGGGCGGCGACGACGAGGCGGAGGGCAGCGCGGGAGCCCGGCACGAGCCGGCTGCTGCGCGCGCCGAGGCCCCGGCCGACCTTGGCGCGGTGCCCCGCGGCGGCGAGCGCCCGGACGGCGGCGCACCGGGCGGCGCACCGGGGGGCGCATCGGGCGGCGACGGCGAGGACGGCGACGGCAAGCGTCGGCGTCGGCGCCGGCGCCGGCGCCCCGGCGAGGAAGAGCGCCAGCCCACCGGCGAGGTGCCGATGGCGGCGCATGACGCGATCCTCGCCGCCTTCGAGGCTGAGGAGGAGGCGCAGCAGAAAGGCCGCCTGCCTCCGGCGGCGGCGGCGCCAGTGCCGATCGTCGACATGGGCGACGACGACGAGGACGAGGAGCCCGGCGCGCCTGGCGCGGTCGCGGGAACCGACGATGCCAGCGAGAGCGAGCGCAAGCGGCGCCGGCGCGGGCGCCGCGGCGGCCGTCGGCGCCGGCGCGGCGCTGACGAGCGCGACGAGAGCGCCGGCGCGGGCACCGCTGACGGCGCGCCGGAGGGCCCCCGCGACGCGACGCTCCCGGCGGCAGCCGAGCCGCCCCCTGCAGCCGCCGCGCCGATGTCGGCTGAGCAGTCGCAGGACAGCGCGGTCGCGCCGGCTCCGGTCGTCGCATCCGGCCTCTTCGGGCCGCTGCCCGAGCGGGCCCAGCCGGCCTATCAGCCGCCTTCGCCGCCGGCCTTTGAGCCGCCCCCGCCGCCGCCGGCACCGGAGCCGGCTCCCCAACTCGCCCGAGCGGCAGCGATCGAGCCGCTGCCCGCAGCGGCCGTGCCGGAGATCGCGCCGGCGCGTCCGCCGGAACTTGCTCCGCCGGAACCTGCTCCGGCGGCACCCGTGGCGCCGAAGGCGGCAGAGCCGGTCGTGGAGGACGACCCGTCACGGCCGCGGCGCAAGGGGTGGTGGAACAAGCTGCTGCAGAACTGAGGCGCGGAGAACCGAGACGCCGGGCGGGAGCGCTCGGCGCTCAGGACCGCGACGCGGCGATGGCCGCCGCAGGCTCGTCGGCAGCGCCCTCCGGCGCGCGCAGCGGGAGCACGACGCTGAACGTCGTGCCGGCCCCGACCCTGCTCTCCACCGCGATCCGGCCGCCCAGGCGGCCGGTGACGATGCTGTGCGCGATGTGCAGGCCGAGCCCGGTGCCGCCGCCCGAGCGGTTCGTCGTAAAGAACGGATCGAAGACGCGCGGCAGGACGTCCGGGGCGATGCCGCCGCCGTCGTCGCTGAAGCGGATCTCGACCTGGTCGCCGTCCGCCGGTCGCGCGGCGATCCGCATGGCGCCGTGACCGCGGCCGCGGAAGCCGTGCGCGATCGCGTTGGTCACGAAATTGGTCAGCACCTGCGAGAGCGGCCCCGGGAAGCTGTCGAGCTCGATGCCGGGCGGCACGTCGAGGTCGAGCGAGAAGCGGCCCTTCTGCAGCAACGGCTTGAGGCTCGCCACGACCTCGCGCAGATAGGCGTCCAGGTCGAAGCTGCGGCGCTCTCCCTCCGTCTGGTCCGCGGCGACGCGCTTGAAGCTCTGGATCAGCTGGGCGGCGCGGTCGCAGTTGCCGACGATGAGGCGGGTCGCGCGCAGCGCCGTCGCCAGGTAGCCGTCGAGGTCGTCCTGCGAGAGGTCGCCCTGCTGCAGCGCGCGCTGCAGGGCGCGGGTCTCGTCCTCGAGATGCGACGCCGAGGTGAGCGCCACGCCGACCGGCGTGTTGATCTCGTGCGCGACGCCGGCGACGAGGCCGCCGAGGGAGGCGAGCTTCTCGGCCTGGACCAGGCTCTCCTGCGCGGCCCTGAGCTCCTGCAGCGCGCGCTCGGCCGCGTCGCGCGAGCGGCGCACCTCCGCCTCCGCCCGCCGCTGCTCGGTCACGTCGACGAACGCGCTGACGAAAGCGTAGAGCTCGCTGTTCTCGTCGCGCACGGCCGCCTTCTTCACGATGCAGTCGCGCCGCTCGCCCGCGCCGTCCGGCATGGCGATGTCGTAGGTGATCGAATCGCCGGCAACGATCGCCTGCAGGTCCGTCCGCTTGATGTCGATGATCGTGTCGGTCGGGAAGAACTCCTCCAGCAGCCTGCCCTCCATCTCCCGGCGCGACCGCCCGAAGTACCGCGCGTACGCGTCGTTGACCACGAGGTACGGGCCGTCGGCCGCGCGCAGCTGGACCGGGATCGGCATCGCGTTGAGGACGGTGTCGAGCAGCAGCCGCCGCCGCTCGGCCTGGTGCTGCGCCTCGACCTGGCGCGAGATGTCGTAGATCCAGACGATGAAAGCGTCCTCGTCCTTGAAGCGGATGCGCAGGAGGTCGTGCGTCGCCCAGAAGGTCGAGCCGTCGAGCCGACGGCGCTGGCCGATCATGCCGTCGACGATGCCGTGCTCGCGCGCGAGAGCGAGCACGCGGTCGCGCCACTCCCGGTCGACGACGCTGCTCACGGGATGCTTCTCGAGCGCCGCAGCTTCGTCGGCGTAGCCCATCATCTCCACCGCGCGCCGGTTCATGAACAGGCGACGGCCGTCGATCGCGACGATCTGGATGCCGCTCGGGCTGGTGTCGAGGATGCGGCGCAGGCGCGCCTCGCTCTCCGACAGGCTCGCCTGCTGCAGGCGCGTCAGCCGATAGAGCAGCGCCGTCGCGGCGACGATCATCGCGGAGATGCCGACGACGAGGAAAGCGTACAGGCCAGCGCGGCGGTGCCAGCCTTCCAGCACGTCGTCCTCGGCGACGTTCATGGTGACGACGAGGGGCAAGCCGTCGATCCGCCGCACCGCGCGGATCGCGTAGCGCTCGCCCGAGGCGTCGGCGGCCGCGCCGGCCGCATCGGCATCGACGGCGCCGACCATCGCGCGCTCGGCGACGAGCGACTCCGGATCGCCCATGAAGGACGGGTGGCTCAGCAGCAGCTTGCCGTCCACGCTCCACAGGCGCACGCTGCTGCGCGGGCCGAACTGCAAGGCGCCGAAGAACCCGACGAAGGTCGAGCCCATGATCTCGAGCGACGCCACGCCGAGGAACTCGTTGTCCCGGTCGCGGATCCCGTGCGAGGCGAGCATGTGCAGCGCCAGGCCGCCCACCGGCGCGGGCGCCGGCCGGTAGACGACGCCCGCGCCGGCCCGCATCAGGTGCGCCTGGAAGCGCTCGGACAATCCGACGTCCTCGGGCTGGATCCCGAGCGCAAGGTAGGGCCGCCCGAAGCTGTCATGCACCGCGATGCCGGTGATCCAGGGCGCGACCTTCCAAAGGGTCCGGGAGATCTCCGCGAGGCGCGCGCGGTCGGCCGAGTTCCAAGTGCCGCGGTCGCCGAGCGCCTGGGCCAAGTCGCTTGCGATCTGGTTGGCCGGGAAGATCGTCCGGCGCGTGAACTCGGACACCGCCGTGGCGCGGCGCTCCGCCGCGGCGCGCCCTTCGGCCAGGGCGCTCTCCCGCTCCGCGATGGCCTGGTAGCCGACGAAAACGCCGACGCCGAGGATCATCGAGGCGGCGAAGGCGATGAACCATCGCATCGGGCACCCTCCCGGCGCCTGCCGGCAGCACCCTTCGTCCTGCCGCCGCCGACACTAGACGCGCCGCCGTGGCGGGTGCAATAAAGACCCGTCAGCGTCCCGCCCGGGCACGCGGCAGCCACGCAAGCAGAGGCCCGCGAAAGGTACCATGGCGACGATCGGCACCATGATCTTCACCTGGCTCAACGGCGCGCTGGTGGGCACCGACGAGCTCGGCAACCGCTACTACCGCGAGCGCGGCGGCAAGAGGACGACGCCGATCGGCTTCAACCGAGAGCGCCGCTGGGTGATCTTCGCCGGCGAGGCAGAGGCCTCGAAGGTGCCGCCGCACTGGCACGCCTGGCTGCATCACAGCGTCGTCGAGCCGCCGATCGGCCAGAGCCCGCCGTCGCGCCCCTGGCAGAAGGAACACCTGCCGAACCAGACCGGCACCGACGCGGCGTACCGCCCGCCCGGCCATACGCTGGCCGGTGCAGCGCGCGCGCGCGCCACCGGCGACTACCAGCCCTGGACTCCCAATTGAGCGCCGGCGCCGCGCCGCGCCGGTGAGCCGCCGGCCGGCGCGCACGCGCGCGGCGAATGCCCGGAAGCTGATGCCATGATGCGCCGGCGCCCCATCGAGACCGTCATGGCGATCGTCGTCGTGCTCGGCACGGTCGCGTTCTTCTTCTTCGCGCTCTCGGTCGGCAAGCCCCGGATCTCCGATGCGATCGAGATCCTGGCGAAGCCGCGCCAGGCCGACGGGCTGCTGCCCGACGCCCCGGTGCGCGTCGCCGGCGTCGAGATCGGGCGCGTCGTCGGCATCGGGCTCGATCCCAAGGGCTTCGAGGTGACGGTGCGCATGCGCGTCTCCCGCGCGGTGCCGATCTTCGACGACAGCTCGGCCTCGATCCGCACCGGCGGGCTGTTCGGCGGCAAGTTCGTCGAGATCGACCCGGGCGGCGGCTCCGACAAGCGCCTGGGCAACGGCGGCGTCATCCCGACCGTCGAGCCGAGCATCCTGATCGACGAGCTGATCGAGCGCATCGTCAGCTTCGCCGAGGAAGCGCGCAAGAAGCCCAAGGCCGCGAACTAGCACGGAGCCGGAGCCATGCCGCCAGCAGCCGCAGCGACCGACCGCGAGCGCAGCGCTCGCCGCACCGAGACGGCGATCGGCATCGCGCTCGTGCTCGCCGTGGCGGCGCCGCTGGTCGCGTTCACCGCCACCCAGGAGCGCCCGACCGAGCGCGGCCACATCGTCGTCACCGCGCGGTTCGAGAACCTCGGCGGGCTGGTCGCCGGCTCGGCCGTCCGCATCGGCGGCATCGACGTCGGCCGCGTGCTCAGCGTCAAGCTCGACACGGACAACCTGATCGCCGACGTGGCGCTCGCCATCGACAGCGAGCTGGCGCTTCCCGAGGACTCGGTCGCCAGCGTCGGCAGCGGCGGCGTCTTCGGCGACAGCTTCATCGACCTGCTGCCCGGGAAGTCGGCGGTGACGCTGCCCCCGCGCGGCCGGCTGGCCAAGACGGTCCGCGTCTACTCCCTCGAGGAGACGGTCGCGCGGGTCGTCATGGGCAGCGTGCAGAACTGAGGCCGGGCGGGGAGCGCGCCATGGAACGCACGAGGATCGAACGGCTGGTCGGCGGCGGCGTGATCGTCGCCGGGCTCGTCTTTCTCCTGCAGGCCTATGCCTCGACCGCGCCGCGCGTCGGCTACGCGCTGAGCGCCAGCTTCGATCGCGTCGAGGGGATCGGGGTCGGCTCGGAGGTGCGACTCGGCGGCGTCGAGATCGGCCGGGTCACCGGCGTCGGGATCGACCCGAAGACCTTTCGGCCGCGCCTGACGCTGTCGATCGCCGACGCCTACCGCCTGCCGCGCGACAGCGTCGCGGCGGTGCGCGGCGACGGCCTGATCGGCAGCAAGTACGTCAAGGTCGTGCCCGGCAACGCCCAGGAAAAGCTGGCTCCCGGCGCGGCTTTCGCGGCCACCGAGAACGTCATCGACGTCGAGGCGATGATCCGGCGGATCGTCGAGCTGGCCGTCGAGTGAGCAGCCGGCCGCTCGGCCGGCGCCGCGCCGCCCGGGCCTGCCCTCCGCCTCCCCCGGCGCCGGGACTGGACCGCGGGCGCGCGAGCGCTTATCTGCTGGGCGGGACGCAGCACCGGTCCCCCTGAGGGCCGCCTCGCATGGACGACACGCCCCGCGCGCTCGCGGCTCCGGCCGCGCCTGAGGTCTGGCGCCAGCCCGACGGCACGCCGGTGAGCTGCGCCGACAAGATCAAGGTCCTCAACCGGAACCTCGACGAGATCCGGCAGGCGGCGCAGGACGCGCTCGAGGACGGCGTGCTGATGGGCGTGGACGAGCGCCAGCTGCGCGCGGCGCTGCGCGGCGTGATCGACGAGCTGGAGAACCCCTATGGCCCGGGCCCCACGAAAGCGTGAGACAGCCGGCGCGGCCGCCGGCGCTGCGCTGGCAGCGCTGCTGCTGGCCCAGGCGCTGCTGCCGGACGTCGCAAGGCCGGCGCTCGCCCAGGGCACGCTGCCGGCCTGGCCGCGGGCGCGCGGCGCGATCGAGGGCTCGGTCGTGCCGAACCAGACCGCGGTGCTGCAGGGCCTCGACAAGATCACCGCGCGGGTGTTCAGGATCGAGGCGCCGGTCGGCCAGGTCGTGCGCTTCGGCACGCTGGAGATCGTCGCCATGTCGTGCCAGGAGACGCCGCCGGAGGAGCCCCCGGAGAGCGCCGCCTACCTGGACATCACGGAGATCAAGCCGGGCGAGCCGCCGACCGAGCTGTTCCAGGGCTGGATGTTCGCCTCCAGCCCGGCCGTCTCGGCGCTCGAGCATCCCGTCTACGACGTCTGGGTCGTGGACTGCAAGAACCCCTCCAAGGCGCCGGGCGGCAGCTCGGGATAGAACACGGCCGGGGCGCGGACCGCCTGGGCGAGCCGCTCCTTGTAGTCGTCGCGCGGGATCTCGACGGCGCCGAAGCGCATGAGGTGGCCGGTCACGAACTGCGTGTCGAGCAGCCGGAAGCCGCCATGGGCGAGCCGCGCGGCCAGGTGCACCAGCGCCACCTTGCTGGCGTCGCGCTCGCGGCTGAACATGCTCTCGCCGAAGAAGGCGCCGCCGAGCGAGGCGCCGTAGAGGCCGCCCGCCAGGCGGCCGTCGCGCCAGCACTCGACGCTGTGCGCGAAGCCCATCTCGTGCAACTCGACGAACAGCGCCTCGATCTTGCGGTTGATCCAGGTCTCCGGCCGGGCATCCGTCGCCTCGGCGCAGCCGGCGATGACGGCCTGGAAGTCGGTGTCGCAGCGCACCTCGAAGCGGCCCGACCGGATCACCTTGCGCAGCGAGCGCGGCACGTGCATGGCGTCGAGGGGCAGCACGCCGCGGCGATCGGGGTCGACCCAGAACAGGCGCTTGTCGGTGCGCCGCTCGGCCATCGGGAACACCCCGAAGGCGTAGGCGCGCAACAGGAGATCCGTCGTGATCTCGGTCATCGCCGCCATCCTAGCGGCAGCGTGCGGCGATGTCGCCCCGGCACGGACACCCGTCGGCACCGACACCTGCCGGCAGCGCGCGCGCCGGA
>JAEULF010000208.1 GCA_016793965.1 Alphaproteobacteria bacterium
TCGCCCGCCGCCTCGACGACGAAGCTGCCGAGGTCGAGATGCGCGTGGTTGGCCGCGTTGTCGCCGCCCTTGCAGGCGAGCCAGACGCCGGCGGGATCGTCCCAGGCGCTGCGGAAGCTGGCGACCTGGACCCCGGCGAAGAGCGCATCGAGCGGCTCGCCGGCAGCGGCGGGGGCGATGCCGGGGGCGGCGGCGCGCCAGACCAGCTCCATCGGCTGCGGCGCGCCCGGGCGCGTGCGCGCGACATGGGCGTCGATCGGCCGGCCGAAGCGGGCGCCGAGCCAATGCAGCTGCGCCAGGCGTCCCAGCCGCTCGCTGCTGTCGGCGAAGTTGTAGACGCGCCCGCTCGGGCCCGTCATGTGCAGCGCGAAGCGACCGGTGGCGGCGAAGCCGGGCGCCTGCGCCAGGCCGCGATCGGGCACGCCCGCGGTCGCCAGCGCGTCGAGCAGCGCCACGGCATAGCGCGTGGCGTAGTCCCAGTAGCTGACGCCCTCGATCCAGCCGCCGTCGGGGGCGAAGCTCGCGAAGCTCAGCGCCGCCGAGCGCAAGGCGCGGTCCAGCACCTGCACGGCCAGGTCGGGCTCGTCGTCGCGCACGGCGAGCGCCGCGATCGCTAGCCCGGCGTTGCAGACGGTGTTCCAGTTATGGCTGGCCTTGGTCCAGAACGCGCCGCGCGCGAACTGCTCCAGCCCCGGGCGCAGCGCCTTCTCGACGAGCGCCGTGCGCACCGCTCGACGCAGCTCCGGCGCCAGGCGCTGGTGCAGCCAGTCATAGGCAAGCGCGACGCCGTGCGCCATCTCCGCGACGTCGAGGAAATGCGACGGGTTCCAGTCGGGGAAGGCGCAGACGACCTCGATCTCCGCGACGGCGCGCGCGACGTAGTCGTCGTCGCCGCTCAGCATGTGCGCGATGCCGAGGAGCCGCAGGCGGTCGAGAGCGGCGCGGCTGGTCGGCAGGAGGACCGGGCGGCGCGGCTCGAAGCGGCGCTCCAGCAGAGGCGCGCGGAGGAGGGTGCCGGCCTCGCGCAGGATCGCGTCGTGCCATGCCAGCCCTTCGGCGCCGCTGGCCGAAAGGGAGCGCAGCGCGAGGAGGCGCGCGTCGTCGAGCTGGACGGAGGGGCGTCGGATCGCGACGGGCGCCGGCGCCGCGCGCGGCTGTTCCGCCGCCGACTGCAGCGGGAGGAGCCGGGCGGCTTCCTTGCCAAGCGCGCTCGCGTACTCGCACGCGGCCGGTGCCAGCATCCCGGCGCCAGCGATAAGGCGGAGGCTGGCACGGCGCGCGATCGCCGCGGCCTGACCGCCGCCGCCGGGCCGCGACCTCATCGCGGGCGGCGCCTGCCCGGGCGCGCCGCGTCCTGCCGGCTCAGGCCGCCTGCGAGACCTGGACGCCCTTGGCCTTGAGGAGGTCCTGCAGCTCGCCCGACTGGAACATCTCGCGCACGATGTCGCAGCCGCCGACGAACTCTCCCTTGACGTAGAGCTGCGGGATCGTCGGCCAGTTGGAGAACTCCTTGATCCCCTGGCGGATCGACGGGTCCTCGAGCACGTTGACGCCCTTGAACTTGACGCCCATATGGCTGAGCACTTGGACGACGGCGGCGGAGAAGCCGCATTGCGGGAAGACCGGCGTGCCCTTCATGTAGAGCACGACGTCATTCGACTTGATGTCGCTCTCGATCCGCTCGGCAACCTGGTTGTCGCTCATCGTCCGCTCCTTTCGGGCCCGCCGGGACCGAGCCCCGGGCCGTGTCCCACTCCGAGGCTAGTGGGGTTCAAGCATCCTCGGCAATGGCGGTCTGAAGGGCCAGCGCGTGCAGCTGGCCGCCCATCCGCCCCTTCAACGCCTGGTACACCATCTGGTGCTGCTGCACCCGCGACTTTCCCTTGAACGCCGCCGACACGACGCGCGCGGCGTAGTGGTCGCCGTCGCCGCGCAGATCGTCGATCGTCACGCGCGCGTCCGGAATGGATTCCCGGATCATGGTCTCGATCTCGGCGGCCGACATGGCCATGTCTTGCACCCCGTTCTCTTGTCGCTACTCCGTCGCCTTGCCGTCCATGTAGGCCGGCAGCCAGGCCTCGTGCGCCCGGCGCAGATCCTGAACGGAAATGGAGAAGACGCCGGTCACTGTCAACGCGTCTCCGCCCGTCATGCCGAGCATGGCTGCCGGAACGCCGGCTTCCCGCGCCGCAGCGAGCACGGTTTCCGGCGCTCGCGTGGCAATGAGATAGCGGCCCTGGTCCTCGCCGAACAGGGCAGAAGCGGGCACCGGTCCGCCCTCGGGCAGGGCGACAGTGGCGCCGAGGTCGCCGGCCAGGGCCATCTCGGCGAGCGCGATGCCGAGGCCGCCATCCGACAGATCGTGACAGGCAAGAACGTTGCCGCCGAGGATCTGGCGGCGCACGAAGTCGCCGGTCCGCCGCTCGGCCGCCAGGTCAACAGGTGGCGGCGGACCGTCCTCGCGGCCGAGGATGTCGCGCAGATAGATGCTCTGGCCGAGATGGCCGTGCGTGCTGCCGAGCAGGAGGATGCTCTCGCCCGGCGCCTTGAAGGCGACGGTCACCGCGCGCGCCACGTCGTCGATCAGCCCGACGCCGCCGATGACCGGGGAGGGGAGTATCGCGCTGCCCTCGGTCTCGTTGTAGAGCGAGACGTTGCCCGAGACGACCGGGTAGTCGAGCGCGCGGCAGGCCGCCGACATGCCCTGGATGCAGCCGGCGAACTGGCCCATGATCCGCGGCTTCTGCGGGTTGCCGAAGTTCATGTTGTTGGTGACGGCGAGCGGCGTAGCACCCGTCGCCGTCAGGTTGCGCCAGCTCTCCGCCACCGCCTGCATGCCGCCGGCGACGGGATCGGCGAAGCAGTAGCGCGGCGTGCAGTCGGTCGTCGCCGCGATGCCCTTCTTCTGGCCGGGGATGCGCACGAGCGCCGCGTCGCCGCCCGGGCGGATCACGGTCTCGCCCATGACGAGATGGTCGTACTGCTCCCAGACCCAGCGCCTGGAGCACAGGTCGGGCGTGCCGAGGAGCTTCAGCAGCGTCGCGCCCAGATTCGCGGGATGCGCGAGCGCCGCCGCGTCGAGCGGCGGGCGCGCAGGCGTCGGCTCCCAGGGGCGCTCGTACATCGGCGCCTCGTCGACCAGCAGCGGGATCGGCAGCGCGGCGGCGACCTGGCCGTCCGTCCATTTGAGCACGAGCTTGCCGGTGTCGGTCAGGCGGCCGACGACGGCAAAGTCGAGTTCCCATTTCTCGAAGATGCGCCGCGCCTTCGCCTCGGCCTCCGGACGGAGCACCATGAGCATGCGCTCCTGGCTCTCCGACAGCATGATCTCGTAGGGGACCATGCCGGCCTCGCGCAGCGGCACGGCGGTCAGGTCCATCTCGATGCCGATGCCGCCCTTGGACGCCATCTCGACAGAGGAGGAGGTCAGGCCGGCCGCACCCATGTCCTGGATGGCGATGATGGCGTCCTCGGCCATCAGCTCCAGGCAGGCCTCGATCAGCAGCTTCTCCTTGAACGGGTCGCCGACCTGGACGGTCGGGCGCTTGGCCTCGCTGTCCTCGGAGAACTCGGCGGACGCCATGGTGGCGCCGTGGATGCCGTCGCGCCCCGTCCGCGCGCCGACATAGACCACCGGGTTGCCCACGCCGGCGGCGCGCGCGTAGAAGATTCTGTCAGTGGGCGCCAAGCCGATGGTCATGGCGTTGACCAGGCAGTTGCCGTTGTAGGCGGGGTGGAAATTGACCTCGCCGCCGACCGTCGGGATGCCGACGCAATTGCCGTAGCCGCCGATGCCGGCGACGACGCCCGCCACCAGGTGCCTGGTCTTCGGATGCTTGGGGTCGCCGAAGCGCAGCGCGTTCAGGTTGGCGATCGGGCGTGCGCCCATGGTGAAGACGTCGCGCAGGATGCCGCCGACGCCGGTCGCCGCGCCCTGGTACGGCTCGATGTAGCTGGGATGGTTGTGGCTCTCGATCTTGAAGATCGCGGCCTGGCCGTCGCCGATATCGACGACGCCGGCGTTCTCGCCCGGGCCCTGGATGACCTGCGGCCCCTCGGTCGGCAGCGTCTTCAGCCAGACCTTCGACGACTTGTAGGAGCAGTGCTCGGACCACATGACCGAGACGATGCCGAGCTCGGTCAGGTTCGGCTCGCGACCGAGGCCCCTGACCAGGCGGTCGTACTCGTCGGTGGTCAGGCCGTGCTCGGCGACGATGGCCGGCGTGATGGCCGGCTCGGGCGGCCGGTTGTGGTCGGCGGGAGTCGACGGTCCGCCGGCGGCGGTGCGCTCAGGCGCCATCACGCGACCTCCAGCACGGCGGGGAAGGCGGCGGCAAGCGACTTGAACAGGCCGACGCCGTCGGTACCGCCGTGCAGCGGATCCGTCGCGTCCTCCGGATGCGGCATCAGGCCGAGCACGCGGCGCTTGGCGTCATAGATGCCAGCGATGTTGCGGGCAGCGCCGTTCGGGCTCGCTGCGGGCGTGACCTCGCCGTCGGGCGTGCAGTAGCGGAAGGCGACCTGGCCCTCGCCCTCCAGCCGGTCGAGGGTCTCCGCATCGGCGAAGTAGTTGCCTTCGGCGTGCGCCACCGGGACGCGCAGCACGTCGCCTTCCCTGCAGGCCGAGGTGAAGATCGTGCTGGCGCGCTCGACCCGCATGTGCACGTCGCGGCAGACGAACTTCAGCGAGGCGTTGCGCATGAGGACGCCCGGCAGCAAGCCGGATTCGCAGAGGATCTGGAAGCCGTTGCAGACGCCGAGCACCGCCGTGCCCTTCTGGGCGGCGGCGACCACCGCGCGCATGATCGGCGAGGTCGCCGCCATGGCCCCGCAGCGCAGGTAGTCGCCGTAGGAGAACCCGCCGGGCAGCACCACCAGGTCAACGGGCGGCAAGCTCGACTCGCCGTGCCAGACCAGAGAGGGCTGGCGCCCGGAGGCGGCGGCCAGCGCGCGGACCATATCGGTCTCGCGGTTGGTGCCCGGGAAGACGATCACGGCGCTGCGCATGGAACGGTCCCTCGGCTGACGTGGGCCCTTAGATAGCCGATCGCGGCTTCGCTGCCGACACGTCGCGCGGCAGGCTTGCCATGCGCGGAACGGCCGGACCCGGACTCCCGGACGGGGCCCCGGATTGCCAGGCAGCGCGATGGCTTGCGCCGAAAATCTCCAGGCTGCGCCCGGTCCCCGTCGGGCCGGGAGCATGGTGTCCTTAGCACGGGCTTCGGGGTCCGGCGGGGGCGAATCGGCCAGGGCGTCTTGCTGCTACCGCGCTTGCGGCGACCCGGCAAGCAGGTCGGCCGCGCCGACGCGCTGCGCCGCGGCCCGCGCAGCGCGACCGGCGCCCGGAGGCAGGATGACCAGGGCGTCGGCATCGCCGGCCGCGCGGTCCGCCTGCGCCGCATCGACCAGCCGACGCGGCGCGGCTGCGGCAGCGCTGCGCTGAAGGGCGCCGAGCAGCGCGCCGTACTGCCCGTCGCGCGGCCAGCCTTCGGCGCAGATGTCCACGCGCTGGAGGTCCGGCGCGATCGCGAGCACGGCATCGAGCGATGCGGCGCCGATCTCCGGCGCGGCCTCGGCCGCCAGCTCCCGGGCCGCGGCTTCCGTCCCCGGCCAGGCGGCAGCGCGGCGCAAGCAGCCGGCGGCGCCGAGGGGATCGCCGGCAGCGCGGCGCGCGCGCGCCAGTCGCAGGCTCGCCCGCGCCGTGAACGCGGCGACGGCGTCGAGCGCCGCGTCGCGCGCGAGCGCGCCGGCCTCGACGCGATCGGCCAGGGCGCACTCGATGGCCGCGCGGACGGCATCGATGGTGAGGTGGTACCCGTCCTGCGCGGCCACCGTTGCGGCGCCGACGCGGCGAAAGCCGCGCTCCAGGACGCCGACCGGCCCGAGCCGGGCAAGGTCCAGCAAGAGCGCGGCCAGCCAGTCGTTCAGGTCGCAGGGAAGGGCCACGGCCGCGACGGCGTCGCGGCGCGCGACGACGCAGTCGAGCCAGCGCCCGGTCGCCGCCAGCCGATCGACGAGATCGTCGGGCCCGGCGCAGCTCGCAGCGGACCCGCCGGGATCGCCCTCGCCGGGCAGGAGAGACGGCGCCGCGACGGCGACGAGGCGCGGGTCGTCCCGCAGCATCGCGATTGCCGTCCGCAACGCCGCGGCGTCGAGCGCATCCTGCGGGTCGAGGAACACGCAGAGCGCGCCGCGCGCGCGCCGGGCGGCGCCGACCGCGGCGTCCTGGCCCGAGAGCGGCTCGACCGGCTCGACCGTCGCCGGGTGCAGCGCGGTCGCGACGGCCGCGCTCGCTCGGCCCGCGGGATCGGGCGCCATGAGGCATGCCGAGACATCCGGTCCGGCGCCCGGCGGGCACGCATGCCGCGCCGGACCGGTCCTGCCGGAAGCCGGTCCTGGCCGCGGGCGCAGCAGCGTCTCCAGCCGGACGACCGCCGCGGCGCGCTCAGCCGGCAAGGCGGCGGCATCGGGCGCCACGACCAGGGCGCGCGGGTCGGCAAGCGCCTGCGCTACCGCTGAGTCGCCCGCCAGGATGCGCACGATGGGGCTGGCCTGCGCCTCCTCGCGCAGCGCCTCCAGCAGCGATCGCGCGTGGGGATGCGCAGGCCAGGCGTCGGCGGCGACGCCGACCCATGTGCCGGCGGGCTGAGCGCGCAGGAGCCGCTCGACCATCTCGACGCGCAGCAACGGATGCAGCGTCGCCTCCAGCGAGGCGAGCTCGTCATCGTCGGCCAGGTGGAGCCCCGCGCGCGCCAGGCAGCTGCCGGCGCTGAGCAGCTGGCTGGTGACGCGGCGGATCCGCCCGATGATCCGGAGCTTGCGCCCGACCGCGCGGCGGATCGCCCGGGCGCCGAGCGGCCTCCCGTCCGGCCGCGCGGCGATCTCCGCGTCCCAGCCCTCGAGCGACGCCTGCCACTCCGCGATCTCGCGCGCCGGCGACTTGAGCGATTCCTGGCCCGCGCCATGCGCGACGTTGACGTAGAACCCCTCGGTGCCGAGCACGACGGCGCCATGGTCGAGCAGGCGCAGCATGAGCTCCAGCGCCCAGTACCGGCCCGGCGTCGGCAGCAGGGCGGCGTGCAGGGCGTCGCGGCGGAAGATGCCGATCTCCGGCAGCATCAGCGCCTCGGCCGCGACGGCGAGCAGCTCGGCGGCATCCGCGCGCGCGAAGCTGCGCCGCTCGAAGGGCAGCGCATAGGCGGGCGGCGTCAAGCCGCGGTCCGGGCGGAACGCGCGCCACGGCGCGTAGTAGGCGACGCTCGCCGGGTCGGCAGCGAGCCGCTGGGCGATCGCGTGCGCCGCGCGCACGTCCAGCCGGTCGTCGTCGCAGGAGGGCACGCAGTACCGCCCGCGGCCGCGCCTGAGCACGGCGGTGAAATTGGCGAGGAGGCCGAGATTGGTCGGATTGCGCCAGTAGCGGATCGGGGCCGGCCCGGCGGCCGCAGCGGCGGCGACGACGGCCGCCGTCGCGTCCGAGGATGCGTTGTCGGAGACCTCGATCTCGATGCCCGTCAGGCCAGCGGCACCCTGCTGCAGGTGCTGCAGCGTTTGCGCCAGGATCGCCGCGCGCTCGAAGGTCGGGATGCAGATCGACAGCAGCATCGCTTCCCTCGGCGACGCGGGCGGACCGGCGCCAGGGTCACGCGACGAAGCTGCCGACCGCCAGGCCGAGGCCGAAGGCGGTGTGCGATCCCAGCGACTGCAGGCTGGCGACCAGCGGCTTCGGGGTCTTCTTGCCGAGCACGCCGGCGCCCATCATCGGCATGAAGGCGAACCAGGGCACGACGACGCTGATCGCGCCGAAGACCAGGCCGTTGACGATCGAGGGCTCCAGCCCGAGGACGTTGCGGATGACCACGAGGTAGACGAGGCCGTAGACGATGCCGACGGCGTAGTGCCCGATCCAGCCGATGGCGAGCTCGTTAGGCTCGGCCGGCTTGGCCGCGATCGGGGAATGGAAGAAGGTGCCGCGAAAGGCGTGCACGAACCAGCGGCCGACCAGGCTCCAGTTCGACGCCGGCAGCCCGGTCACGAGCTTGAGAAGCTGCTGCCAGAGGTCGAGGAACAGGGTGGCGACGACGCCGGACGCGACGATCTCCAGGACGTTCATGGTCATGACCTTCTCGCTGGACGGTGGCGGCCGGCGCCCGTCGTCATCCCTTCGGGTCGTCGAGGCCAGGCTCGATGCCCGGCGCGGCGCCGCCGCCGTCCGTCGCCGCGTCGGCCCAGGCACGGGCGAACTGCCCGGGGTAATCGATCACCAGCCCGTCCGCGTCGACGGTCAGCTCGGCGGCGAAGCCCGACGAATCCTCGTAGCGGTAGCGGCCGGGCGTCGTTGCCGTCGCCGCGGCGAGGCAGGTGTAGCGCTGGCGCGCCGGGCGCAGCGCCAGCGAGGGGATGTCGACATGCGCGGCGACGACGTCCTGCGCCTGGCCCGGCTCCAACCGCAGGCGCCTGATCTCCAGGGTGTTGGTGAAGGGCGTGGCCGAGAGGTCGACCGTGAGCGCGCCCGCCAGGTCGTTCTGCGGCTCGCCGAGCGCCGTCTCCCAGCCGCCCTTGCCGTCCGCGCGCAGTCGCAGGACGGCAGGCTCGCCGCCGGGGATGTCGATCGAGACCTGGCGGACGTTCCAGGCGCGATCGCAAGTCAGCTGGTAGATGCAGCGGAACGGACGGCCGTCGCGCAGGCCGAGGATGATGCCGTCGGCGACCCAGGAATTGCCGTCGCGCTCCAAGCGCAGGCTCTCCAGGCCGGTGCCCGAGGCCGGCGCCCACATCGCCTCGCGCTTCATTTGCGCTTGGCGGACTTGGCGCCGGCGCGCGCCGGCGCGGCGGCGGCCGGCAGGATATCGACCGCGAAGCTCTCGATCACCGTATTGGCGAGCAGCTTCCGGCACATCGCCTCGACCTCGGCGCGCGCCTTCGCGGCGTCGGTCTCCGCCAGGTCGAGCTCGATCACCTTGCCCTGGCGCGCGCCGATGACGCCGGCGAAGCCCAAGCCTGAGAGGGCGCCGCGGATCGCCTCGCCCTGCGGGTCGAGCACGCCGGCCTTGAGCTTCACGTGGACGACAGCGCGCAGGTTGGGCTGCGCCGGGGCGTTCAAGGCGGCTGCCATGGGTCTCCTCTTCGAATCAGGATGGTTCCATGCGACGGGCCGTGCACGTCGGCTATTGCAGCGTCGCTGGGCCCTTGAGGTCGCGCGGGCCGGCTTCCGGCATGATGCCGAGACGGCGGGCCACCTCCTGGTAGGCCTCGGCGACGCCGCCGAGGTCGCGCCGGAAGCGGTCCTTGTCCATCTTCTCGTTGGTCTGCATGTCCCAGAGCCGGCAGCTGTCCGGGCTGATCTCGTCGCACAGCACGATGCGCATTTCCTCGTTCTCCCAGAGCCGGCCGAACTCCAGCTTGAAGTCGACCAGCCGCAGGTTGACGCCGAGGAAGAGGCCGGCGAGGAAGTCGTTGATGCGCAGCGCCAGCGACAGGATGTCGTCGAGGTCCGGCGGGGCGGCCCAGCCGAAGGCGGTGATGTGCTCCTCGGTGACCATCGGGTCGCCGAGCTCGTCGTTCTTGTAATAGTACTCGACGATCGAGCGCGGCAGGGCCGTGCCCTCGGCGACGCCGAAGCGCTGGGTGAAAGATCCCGCGGCGACGTTGCGCACGACGACCTCGAGCGGGAACACCTCGACCTCGCGCACGAGCTGCTCGCGCATGTTCAGCCGGCGCACCAGGTGCGTCGGGATGCCGATCTCGGCCAGCCGCAGGAACAGGTACTCCGAGATCCGGTTGTTCAGCACGCCCTTGCCGGTGATGACGCCCTTCTTCTGGTTGTTGAAGGCCGTGGCATCGTCCTTGAAGTACTGCACGAGCGTGCCCGGCTCCGGGCCCTCGTACATGATCTTGGCCTTGCCTTCGTAGACTCGGCGGCGTCGCGACATGGATGGCCTCACCGGAAACGATCTTCCCGGCCGACGGTGCTGCGCCGGCCTTCCCAAGGCCCGGAGGGGACGGAGCGTGCCGGCCTGGCCGGCCGGTCGCCCGTCCGCGGCGCGCCTCAGGGTGCTGAGTCCTTTAGCAGATGGCGGCCGGGCGCGCAGGGGCAAATTTGGCGGGCCGGACCCATGCCCGGGGCATGCTCGGGCCAAGCCTCGGGCAAGGCTCTGGGCAAGGCTCAGGGCAGCGCAAGCGACCGCGCCGGCGCGATCACCGAACGGTCACCCGCCGGTCATGTTGCCCCGACCGGCCGGTAGGGCGCCTCGCCGGGCTTGCCCGCGGCGAAGAGGAAGCTCGGCTTCCAATCCGGCTTCTCCTTGGTGGGCAGCGCCACCAGCGCGCTCGAGACCGTGCCGAACGGGCCGCCGGTGTCGATGCACATGGCCGAGCGGCCCTGGGAGTCGGCGGCGTCGTGCAGGCGGCTGGCGAGCAGCGCCTCCCAGCTCGCCCAGGATCCCGGCCCGCCGGCCGTGTCGGGCTCGGGCGGCGCCGCCGCCTGGAGCCGCGGCAGATGGACACGGATGCGCGGCGCGCCGACGTCGTTGCGATCATGCGCCGTGATCATGCTGGCGCCGGGCGGGATCGGCAGGACCTCGACGCGGCCGCCCTTCTCGGCCCGCTCGCCGACATGCCGCAGCCAGTAGGCGTCGCGGTTGTCGGCCACCACCATGTTGAAGGAGCGGTAAGCGGCCGGGTCGAGATCGGCGAGCGCCGCCACGGCATCGCGCGCGTCGGCATGGTCGAGCGCGTCGAGCACCAGCTCGCCGCGCGAGCGCTTGCCCGCCGCCGGCCCCAGGCTGCCCTCGCGGTTGAGGATCACGGCGACCACGCCGTCGTCGTTGAGCCCCAGCCAGCTGCCGCCCGCCTGCTCGTCGAGCCCGGCGACGACGCTCGGCCGGTCGGGCCAGTGCCGGCCGGGTGGGCGCCAAGGTCGGCCGATCATCTCGTCACGGTTGCCGCCGAGGATCAGGGGCCAGTCGTGTCCGGGCCGACGGAGGACGATGACGGTGCACATGCGACGACCTGGCGGGCGCTGACCTTGGTAGCGGGCACCGACGTTCCTACATCATCCGAAGGCGGCGCGCGCGGTGCAGTTGCGCGGGCGAGAGGCGCGGCGCAGCGCTGGCATTCGGTCCGGCGCTACGGTATGCCTCCGCAAATCCGGCGCGCGACCGCGCCGGGCGGGCTGCCGAGGCGTCCGACAGGAGCGAGAGAGCCATGACGATGTTCGACGAGCGCGAGAAGGCCAGCGAGAACAAGTGGAAGCACGACCAGGAGCTTCGCTTCAAGATCATGGCGCGGCGCAACAAGCTCCTCGGCCAATGGGTGGCGGGCAAGCTGGGGCTGACCGGCACCGCCGCGCAGGACTATGCCAAGGCTGTCGTGATCGCGGATCTCGACCGGCCGGGCGACGACGACGTCGTCGAGAAGGTCATGGCCGACATCAAGGCGAAGGGCCTGCCGATCGAGGAGCGCAAGATCCGCAAGAAGCTGATCGAGCTGGTCGAGGACGCGCGCAAGCAGGTCATGGCGGAGTAGGGCGCGGCTGCGTCCAGCGGTCGCGCTGCATCCATCGCGAGGCGAGCTGCGCCCGCTCCTCAGGACGAGGACGGAGGTCAGGCAGCGTCCTCATCTTGAGGAGGCCGCGCAGCGGCCGTCTCGACGGATGGGCCAGCGGCGGGGCGGGAGGCGATGGCCGCCGCCTCGCTATCCCCGGCGCGTCGCTTGCCCTTGATCACGTCCGACGCCTTGGCGATCGCGGCGGCGCGGTCCCCGACCATGAGCGCCAGCTCGTCCACCGCCTCGACCGGTATGGCGGCCGTCACCACGGCGCCGCCGATGTCGATCGTGACATGCGCCGTCGCCTGGCCGCGCAGGATCCCGACGACCTGGCTGTTCAGCACGTCGCGCGCGCTCAGCGTCGCGGGACGCACGCCTTCGGTGATCGCAAGCCCGTCTCGCAAGCCGAGCCGCTACTGCTGCGGCGGCGGACCGAAGCCATGGCGGGCGAGGATCGCCTGGCCGTCGCCGCTGCGGATGAAGGCGGCGAGAGCCTGCGCCTGCGGCCGGTCGCTCAGCACGGTCAGCCCGTAGGTGGCGCCGACGGCCAGCGCCGGCGGCAGGTCGACGACGCTCAACCCGGGCACCTCGCGCGCCGCGACGACGGCGTTGGTCCGGTAGGTCAGGAAGAGGTCGGCCTGGCGCTGCTCGAAGACCAGGCCGTAGACGCTGCGGTCCTTGGGCGGTTGCGGCGAGGTCGGGCCGCCGGTGAGCTGCAGCGCCTTGCGCTCGAGTGCCGCGCGCGCGCCCGGTCGCAGCGCCTCGGCGCGCGCGAAGGCTTCCCAGGCATAGTCGCCGGAGGGGTCGGCCTTCGGCGTCGAGATGCCCAGCTTCACCATCGGGTCGAGCATGCGGTCGAGCAACGTCTGCGGCGTCGCCGCGACCTCCGGCCTCGCCAGGGCGCACAGCACGTTGGTCGCGAAGGGCGCCACCGTGCGGCCCCGGGCGCGCGCCACTGCGGCCGGGTGCTCCATATTGGCCGAGGCGAAGATCTCGGCCGGCTCGCCCTTCTCGATGCGCTCGCGCAGCAGGCCGGAGGCGCCATAGGTCTCGGCGACCGGGGTTCCGGCCTTGGCGGCAAAGGAGGCTGCGACCTCGCCCAGCGCCGCCTTCAGGCTGCCCGCGGCGTAAAGACGCACGGGCTCGGCCGCGGCGCCCTGGGCGGCGGGCTGCGCCGCCGCGAGCACGAGCGCCAGCCCGGCGGCGAATGCCGCGCGCATCAGGCGCCGGGCTTCTTGAAGTTCGGGAAGAACAGGCTCTCGCCGTCGATCTTGAAGTCGAGGATCGCCTTCTGGCCGTCGGCGCTCGTCAGCCACTCGTGCCAGGCCTTGGCGTCGGCCGCCTTGACATGCGCGTGCTTGGCCGGATTGACCAGGATCGAGCCGTAGGGGTTGAACAGCGCGGCATCGCCCTCGACCAGGATCGCCAGCTCCTGGCGGTTCTTGAAGCTCGCCCAAGTGCCGCGGTCGGCGAGCACGTAGGCGTTCATGCCGCCGGCCGTGTTGAGCGTCGGGCCCATGCCCTGGCCGAGCTCGCGGTACCAGCCGGCTCCGGCCGCCTTGACGTCGATAGCGGCCGCCTTCCACAGCCGCAGCTCCATGCGGTGCGTGCCGCTGTCGTCGCCGCGCGAAGCGAAGGGCGCGTTCGCCTTGGCGATGGCGGCGTAGTCATCCTTCTCCGTCTTCATGCCCTTGACCTTGGCCGGATCGGCCTTCGGGCCGATCAGCACGAAGTCGTTGTACATGACGTCGCGCCGGTCGATGCCGTTGCCCTCGGCGACGAACTTGTCCTCGCCGGCGCGGTCGTGCACGAGCAGCGCATCGGCATCGCCCTTGGCGCCGATCGCCAGCGCCTGGCCGGTGCCGACGGCGACGACGCGCACCTCGATGCCCGTCTTGGCCTTGAACAGCGGGACGATGTGCTTGAACAGGCCGGATTGCTCGGTCGAGGTCGTCGAGGACAGCGTGATGAAGCGGTCCTGCGCGGCGGCGGGAAGCGCCGCGACGAGGGCGAGCATGAGGGCCGGGGCCAATCGGGCGAGCAGGCTGCGGCGATGAAGCATGGCGGTCTCTCCCTTCGGTTTCTTGCTCAGCGGTCTGGGTTGGCGTTCGGCTTCAGCGTTCTGGGGCGATGACGAGGTCGCCGCGCAGGAAGGCGGCGGCCTCGGGGGTCGCCGGGCGGGCGAAGAAGGCGGCGGCCGGGGCCTGCTCGACGAGGCGGCCGTTCGCCAGGAACAGGATCGCGTCGGCCAGCCGGCGCGCCTGGCCGAGATCGTGCGTGGTCATGACCACCGTCACGCCGGCGGCATGGAAGGCGTCGATCGCCTGCTCGACCGCGCGCGTCGCGTTGGGGTCGAGAGCGGCGGTCGGCTCGTCGAGGAACAGCACCTCGGGCGCCATCGCCCAGGCGCGCGCCAGCGCCACGCGCTGCTGCTCGCCGCCGGAGAGCACGCGCGCCGGGCGGTCCGCGAGGTGGCCGAGGCCGAAGCGCTCCAGCGCCGCCAGGGCGCGCGCCGCGCGCTCGCGCCTGGCGATGCCGCGCAGCGCCAGGGGATAGGCGACGTTGGCCAGCGCCGAGCGGCGCAGCATCACCGGCCGTTGGAACACCATGGCCTGGCGTGCCCGCGTCGCCGCGGCCCCGAGCCCGCCCGACCAGCGTACGCTGCCGGCGGTCGGCGCCAGCAGCCCGTGGCAGAGCCTGAGAAGCAGGCTCTTGCCGGCGCCGTTCGGCCCGAGGATCACCGTGCGCGGTCCGGCAGCGATCGCCAGCCGGTCGATCGCCAGCCGGTCGGCGCCGCCGGCCGCGAAGCGCAGCCCCTCGATCGCCAGCGGCAGGATGCCCGGCGCCGTGCCGCTCATGGCGCGCCGCCCGCGCGCCGCCGCGCTGCCTCGGCCGTCAGGTAGGCCGCGGCGTTGATCGCCGCCACCAGCGCCAGCAGGATGATGCCGAGGCCGAGCGCAAGGGCGAGGTCGCCCTTGCTGGTCTCCAGCGCGATCGCCGTCGTGACCGTGCGCGTGTAGCCGGCGATGTTGCCGCCGACGATGATCACCGCGCCGACCTCCGCCGCCGCGCGGCCGAAGCCCGCCAGCACCGCGGTCGTCAGGCTGAAGCGCCCGTCCCAAAGCAGCGTCGGCACCGCGCGCACCGGCCCGGCGCCGAGCGAGCGGAGCTGCTCGCCGTACTCCGCCCAGAGGTCCTCCATGACCTGGCGCGCCAGCGCCGCCACGATCGGCAGCACGAGCACGGTCTGCGCCATGATCATGCCGGCCGGCGTGAACAGCCATCCCAGCGGCCCCAAGGGGCCGGAGCGCGACAGCAGCAGGTAGACCACCAGGCCGACGACGACCGGCGGCAGGCCCATGAAGGCGTTGAGCAGCACCACCGCGGCGCCGCGCCCGGGGAAGCGCAGCAGCGCCACCGCGGCACCCAGCGGCAGGCCGATCAGCGCCGCGATTGCCACGGCCGTCAGGCTGACGCGCAGCGACAGGAGCACGATTTCGAGCAGCCCGGGATCGGCGCTGAGGATCAGCTCCAGGGCAGCGGCGAAGGAGTTGGACAAGGTATGCATGCGGGAACATCCTGCGCGATCTTGTGCGGATTCCGCCAGAAGGGCAAATTCCGTAGAACTTGCTGATCGGTACATATTTTTGCAGGGCTCTCCGTGACTGACTTGATGACCACGTCCGAGGTTGCCGCCTATCTCCGCGTCAAGGAGCGGACGGTCTATGAGCTCGTGCGGACCGAGCGCATCCCCTGCACGCGCGTCACCGGCAAATGGCTGTTCCCGAAGACGCTCATCGATCTCTGGCTGGCCAGGGGCGTGGCCGGCGACGCGGCCTTGCCGCAGCCCCCGCCCGTCGTGGCCGGCAGCCACGACCCGCTGCTCGACTGGGCGCTGCGCGAATCGGGGTGCGGCCTCGCCTTCCTGCCGGAGGGCAGCGGCGCCGGGCTGCGCCGCCTCGCTGAGCGCGGCGCCGTCGCCGCGGGGCTGCACATCCTGGATGCGGAGACCCGCGGCTACAATGTCGCTGCGCTGCGCGGCGCCGTCGGCCTGGGCGACGTCGTGCTGATCGGCTGGGCCTGGCGCCAGGAGGGGCTGGTGACCGCGCCGGGCAATCCCCTCGGCCTGGCATCGCTCGCCGACGTCGCGGCACGGCGCGCGCGCGTCGTCGGGCGGCAGGAGGGGGCGGGAGCGCAGATCCTGCTGCGCCACCTGGCCGGCGCCGCCGGCATCGACATGGCGGCGCTCAACCTGCTGCCGCGCCCGGCCAGCACGGGCAGCGACCTGGCCGCGCCGATCCTTGACGGGCGGGCGGATTGCGGCATCGCGGTCGCCGCCGTAGCGCGCCGCTTCCGCCTGGGATTCGTGCCCTTGCAGCGCGAGCGCTTCGACCTGGCGGTGCACCGGCGCGCCTATTTCGAGCCGCAGTTCCAGGCGCTGCTCGCCTTTGCCCACGGCGCCGATTGCGCCGCCATGGCTGCGGACATGACAGGCTACGACCAGTCCTGCCTGGGCCAGGTGATGTGGAACGCGTGAGGCAGCGCCCCGAACGACATCCCCGGCGCGCGCAGCGCTCCCGCTGGGTCCCGGATCTCCGCTTCGCTCCGTCCGGGATGACGACCGAGGTATGGCGCAGGGTGCCGCGCGTCGCTACACCGGTGCGGAATTGAAGCGGAGCATGTCATGGACTTCGAGCTGTCGGAGGAGCAGCGTGCGTTCCAGGAGGCGGCGCGGGATTTCGCCGCGGCCGAGATGAAGCCGCATGCCGCGCGCTGGGACGCCGAATGCCACTTCCCTGAGGACGCGCTGCGCAAGGCGGCGGCGCTCGGCTTCGCCGGCGTCTATGTCGGCGAGGAGATGGGCGGCGCCGGTCTGAAGCGGCTCGACGCCGCGATCATCTTCGAGGAGCTGGCCGCCGCCTGCGTCTCGACCACCGCCTACATCACCATCCACAACATGGCGACGTGGATGATCGATCGCTTCGGCACGATCGAGCAGAGGAAGCGCTTCGTGCCGAAGCTGGCGTCGATGGAGCACTTCGCCAGCTACTGCCTGACCGAGCCCGGCGCCGGCTCGGACGCGGCGTCGTTGAAGGCGCGCGCCGAGCGCCAGGGGAGCCATTACGTCATCAACGGCGCCAAGGCCTTCATCTCCGGCGGCGGCCGCTCGGACGTCTATGTCTGCATGCTGCGCACCGGCGGGCCGGGGCCGAAGGGCATCTCGACCATCGTCGTCGAGGCCGGCACGCCGGGCCTCTC
>JAEULF010000233.1 GCA_016793965.1 Alphaproteobacteria bacterium
CGTGGCGAAGCTCCTCGTCGCCGTCGTCGATTGGCGCCTCGAGCTGCAAGCGGCGATCGACCTGCCGAACGGCGGCAGCCGCGGCGGCCCGACCGAGATCGAGCGCGGCACGGCGGCCGAGGCGCTGGCGCCCGCCCTGGAGGCCATGGGCCATCGGGTCGCGCTGTCGAGTCTGACCAGCGGCCTGCAGACGATCAGGATCGAGGCCGGCGCGCTGATCGGCGCCGCCGATCCGCGGCGGGAAGGCGCAGCGCTGGGGGATTGATCGCGCCGCCGATCAGCCCGCCCGGCCAGGCGCATGCGCCGCGAGGCCGCGGCGCTGCAAGGACTCCCAGGCCGCCTCCGCGTCGTCGACGATGTCGAACAGGCCGAGGTCGTCGGCGTCGACCATGCCATGCGCGACGAAGGCGCCGAAATCGATGACCCTGCGCCAATAATCCGCGCCGATCAGGACCACGGGCATCTTCGCTGCCTTGCGCGTCTGCTGCAGCGTCAGGATCTCGAACAGCTCGTCGAGGGTCCCGAAGCCGCCGGGGAACACGGCGAGCGCGTTGGCGCGCATGACCAGGTGCATCTTGCGCATGGCGAAGTAGTGGAAGCGGAAGGTGAGGTCGGGCGAGGAGTAGGCGTTCGGCGCCTGCTCCGCCGGCAGCGTGATGTTGAAGCCGATCGACGGTGCCCCGACCTCCGACGCGCCGCGGTTGGCGGCCTCCATGATGCCCGGGCCGCCGCCCGTGGCGATCACGTTGTCGAGCCAGCCGTCGGCCGGCGCCAGGGCGCCGCCGCGCTGCGACACGATCCGTCCGAACAGCCGCGCGCTCTCGTAGAACCCGGCTTGCTTCACCAGGGCCGCGGCGCGCTTCCGCTGCGGCTCGGTGACCGCGCGGCTGAGCATCGCGTCGGCGTCCTCCGGCGCCGGGATGCGCGAGCTGCCGAAGACCACGATGGTCGAGCGGATCTTGCGGTCCTGCAGCGCGAGGTCGGCCTTGTGAAACTCGAGGGCAAATCGGATGCCGCGCAGTTCACGACGCAAGAGGAACTCCGTGTCTTCGACCGGGAGGAGAAAGCTCCGGGAGCGGCGCTGGGCGTCGTTGGCGGGCATGACCTGGACCGTTCATGGGAGGGCGCGCGGCGATGCGGACATTCCGACCTGCCCGCTCGGGCCGGCCGCCGTTCTCCGCGGCTGCGATCGATGCCGCGACGGCGCCGGGAATGGCGTAGGCTGATGCCGTTGATGTGGAGGGCGAGGGGATGACAGTCAAGCGGATCGGCATCCTGACGAGCGGCGGCGACTGCGCCGGGCTGAACGCCGTCATCCGGGCCGTCGTGCTGCGCGCGAGCGATGGCTATGGCTGGCACGTCACGGGCATCCGCGAGGGCACGCACGGGCTGCTCTCCGACCCGCCGGAGGCCGTCACGCTGACGCCTGGCATGGCGACGTCGAACCTGCTGCGGCTCGGCGGCACCATCCTCGGCACCACCAACAAGGGCGACCCCTTCGCCTTCCCGATGCCCGACGGGTCGAAGCGCGACCGCTCGGGCGAGGTGATCGCCGGCTTCCGCAAGCTCGGCCTCGACGCCCTCATCGGCATCGGCGGCGACGGCAGCTTCGCCATCTTGCGCCGGCTGGCGCAGCAGGGCGCCATCCCCTTCGTCGGCATACCGAAGACCATCGACAACGACGTCGCGCGGACGGAGGAGGCGATCGGCTACTCGACCGCCGTGGCGACGGTCGCCGAGGCGCTCGACCGGCTGCAGCCGACGGCTGCGAGCCACAGCCGCGTCATGGTGATCGAGGTGATGGGCCGCGATGCCGGCCACATCGCCGTCGCCGCGGCGATCGCCGGCGGCGCCGACGCGGCGCTGATCCCGGAGATCCCCTGGCGGCTCGACGCGGTCGCGCGCAAGATCGAGGCGGTCAAGGCCGGGGGGCGGAACTTCGCGCTGGTCGTGGTCGCCGAGGCCGTGCGCACGGAGGAAGGCGCGCCGGTCAAGGCATCGACCGGGCGCTACGGCGGCATCGGCCACTATGTCGGCGATCGCCTGGCCGAGGCGACGGGGGCGGAGACCCGCGTCACCGTGCTCGGCCATGTGCAGCGCGGCGGCATGCCCAATGCCGCCGACCGCCTGCTCGCCTCGGCCTTCGGCGTGCATGCGGTCGATCTCATCGCCCAGGGCAAGTTCGACCGCATGGTCGCCTGGTGGAACCGCGACGTCATCGACGTGCCGCTCGCATCCGTGGTCGATCACGCGGCCGTCGTCGATCCGGCGGGACCGCTGGTGCGCACGGCGCGGGGGCTCGGGATCTGCCTGGGGGATCGGTAGGCCGTCATCCCGGACGAGCAGCGCGCAGCGCTGCGTAGATCCGGGACCCAGGGGGAGCATCGCGTCGCTCGCCCTGGGTCCCGGGTCGCGTTCCGCGCGCCTGGGATGACGCGGTGTACGTGGGTTGCGTCCCTACACCGCCGCCAGCGCTTGCTCCAGATCCGCCATCAAGTCCTCGACGTCCTCGATGCCGACCGACAGGCGGATCGCGGCGTCGGTGACGCCGAGCCGCGCGCGCTCCTCGGCCGGCACGCGGTAGTGCGTCGTCGTCGCGGGGTGGCACGCCAGGCTCTTGGCGTCGCCGAGGTTGTTCGAGACGTCGATCACCTGCAGCGCGTCGAGGAAGCGGAAGGCCTCGGCCTTTGCGCCCTTGACGGCAAAGGCGACCATGGCGCCGCCTGAGCCCATCTGGCGGCGCGCCAGCGCCTGCTGCGGGTGGCTCTTCAGGAACGGGTAGCGCGTCAGCGCGATCTTCTCGTGGCCGTCGAGGAACGCGGCGATCGCCGCGGCGTTCCTGGACGCCGCCTCGACGCGCATGTCCAACGTCTCCAGCCCTTTCAGCATGACCCAGGCGTTGAAGGGCGAGAGCACGGGGCCGGTGTTGCGCAGCACCGGCAGCAGCTCCTTCTCGACATAGTCCTTCGCCCCCAGGATGGCGCCGCCCATGGTGCGGCCCTGGCCGTCGATGTGCTTGGTCGTCGAGTAGATCACCACGTCGGCGCCCATCTGCAGCGGCTTCTGCAGGAGCGGCGTGGCGAAGACGTTGTCGACGACGACGCGCGCACCGGCGGCGTGCGCGAGGTCGCACACAGCCTTGACGTCCACGAGGTCGAGCATCGGATTGGCCGGCGTCTCGAAGAACACGGCCTTGGCGGGCTTGGACAGCGCCCGCTGCCACTGGCCGATGTCGCCGGGATCCACCAGCTCGGTCGTCACGCCGAAGCGCGGCAGGAAGTCGGTCACGACGTAGTGGCAGCCGCCGAACAGCGCCCGGCTGGCGACGACGCGGTCGCCGGCGCGCAAGAGGCTCACCATGGCCGTGAACATGGCCGACATGCCGGTCGCCGTGGCGCGGCAGGCCTCGGCCCCCTCGATCAGCCGCAGCCTCTCCTCGAACATCTCGACGGTCGGGTTGCCGAAGCGCGTGTAGGTGAAGCCGTCGAGAGCGCTCGTGACGGTGACGCGCTCGGCCTCGGCCGCGCTGTCGAAGGAGAAGCCTGACGTCAGGTAGAGCGCCTCGGCGGTCTCGCCGAACGCGCTGCGGTTCAGCCCGCCGCGCACGGCGATGGTGCGGGGCGACAGCTTCAGGGGAGCGGCGTTGCGGCCGCGGGCGGTTCGCTTGGTCATGCTGATCTCATCGCGCTGCAGGTGGAGCGGAGCGGGCTGGGCCCGGCGCTGCGGGAGGCTCGCGCCTCCGGTTCACTGTCCAGCGTGACGCATTCGGCTGTGCGGCGCGGTCATGGGACCCTCCCCTTGTGATCGGAGACCCACGACGTCAGTCGACGCTTCGTGGCGCTTTAGCGGTTGGTGACGCGGCGCAAGCTGCTCCGTCAAATCCCGCGGCGGCCCCGGTCGCGGACCAGGCTGCATCGTGCATTTAGCCGAGAGCGTCGACGCGCGCAACCCTTGAGGTCGCGCCTAGGGGGGGCCGACGCGACGAACGGCGAGTGGGCGCGGATCGGTCAGCGGCCGAGCCCCGGCGTTCCAATGTCGGCACGGCGGATCCCCGCTTGCGGGGGATCCGTCCAGGTGTCGATCTCTGCGTCCGAAGGTCGTGCGCTGCCGCCGAAGCCCGTCACCCGCCCCAGACCTCGCGGAAGACGCGCAGCCAGTTGCCGCCCATGACCTTGGCCGTGTTCTCGGCGGAGAAGCCGCGCTCGAGCAGGCGCCGGGTCAGGTTGACCAGGCTCGCGGGCGTCTCGATGCCCGTGGGGTAGCGCCAGGGCGGCGGCGGGTAGTTGGCGGTGTCCCAGGAGCCCTGGGCGACGAACTGGCGGTAGGTCGCCTGCGCCTCGGCGAGCGGCATCAACGGCTCCTGCGCCCAGAAATAGTCGATGCCGAGGCCGACATGGTCGATGCCGCCGACCGCGGCGATGTGCGCGATGTGGTCGATGAGCTGGTCGAGGGTGGGCTGCTGGCCGCCGGTGACGAAGGCCGGATAGCCGACGACGCCGACGAGGCCGCCGCGCCGGGCGATCGCCTTGATCTGGTCGTCCCTGACGTTGCGCGGGTGCTGGCGCAGGGCATGCGCGTTGGCGTGCGAGATGACGGGCGTGCGCGGCGAGGCGTCGATCGCCTCCATGACCGTGCGATAGCCGGTGTGCGAGAGGTCGAGCACGACGCGGCAGTCGGCGAGCCGCTTGACGAGGTCGCGGCCGAAGCGCGACAGGCCGGCGTCGTTCGGCTCCTCGCAGCCGTCTCCGGCGCGGCTCCTGGCGTTGTAGGCGATCTGCACCATGCGGATGCCCATGGCGGCCCAGGCATCGACCAGGTCGACGCTGTCCTCGAAGGGCTCGGTGCCCTGGAAGTGCAGGATCAGGCCGAGCTTGCCCAGCGCCTTCGCCGTCGCGATGTCGGCGGCCGTGCGCACGAGGACGACATCGTCGCGCTGGCGCACCGCGGCAAGCCAGGCGCCCAGCGCGCGCATGGTGTCGCGCGCGGATTGCGTGCTGCCGACCGTCGGCGCGATGGTCGAGAAGCCGCCCTCGACATAGAGGCCGAGATGCTCCGGCCGTGCGGCGAGGGGGCAGGCGCAGTCGATGATGGTCATGGCGCGATGCAAAGCCTGGGCATCGGGAGCGGCGGCAGGGGACATCGCAGGGTCCTTTCGGTCGGGCAGTGCCGAGCCTAGCGGGCGGAGCCTGCAACGCCAAACCCGGCTGCGCCCGCGAGGACGCCTCCTATGCCCGCTGGGAGCTGGACGGACATGGCGCGGCGCTGTCCAATCGCGTCCGGACGGTCCTGCCGGAGCGAATGCCATGCCCAGGCGACTGCTCGCATCGATCGCTTACGGTCTTGCCCTCTGGCTGTTCGGCATCGTCGAGGGAACTGCCGTGCTGGCCATGCCGCGCCTGGCGAGCTTGCCGGAACTGCCGGGAATCTCGCGCAATCTGGCGATCAGCCTGCCGATCCTCGTCGCTTGGACGTCGATCCTCCCCTGGATCGCGCGCCGCTGCATCGCCGGCGCGCCCGACCCGGCGGACGAGGGAAGGCGCGTCGGCTTTACCCTGGCCGCGACGGTGATCCTGCTCGACGTGCTGGTCATCGCGCTCGCCTTGCAGGCCGGCGCGGGGTTCTTCGCCTATGCGCTGCTTTGGCTCGCCTATGGGCTGCTGGTCGCGATCCCCTGGTTGGCCGGCCGCCGCATGGCGCGAGCGGCCTGACGGCGACGGATGCGCCGCGCGCGCGCCAGTCCACCGCCAGGGCAGGCGTGACAGCGCGGGCCAGGCGCGGAAGACTGCGGCCTTGCGCCCACCCCCACTGCGAGGTCCTCGGATGCTGCGTCCCAACCAGCTCAAGCGCGCCTTGAAGCAGGGCAAGCCCTGCCTCGGCATCTGGCTGTCCTTCGGCCATCCGACGACGAACGAGGCGATCGCCGCCGCCGGCTACGACTTCCTGATGCACGACAACGAGCACAGCGTGACGTCGCTGGAGACGACGCTCTCCGCGCTGCGCGCCGCCGAGGCGTTCCCGCTGACCTCGGTCGTGCGCGCGCCGTGGAACGATGCGGTGTACCTCAAGCGCCTGCTCGACATGGGCGCCCAGTCCGTCATGGT
>JAEULF010000266.1 GCA_016793965.1 Alphaproteobacteria bacterium
GCGGCGCACGTCGAAGGCGCTGACGACGGCGCCCAGGCGACGCGCGGTCGCGATCGCCTGCAGGCCGGCGACGCCGGCGCCGAGGATGCAGACGCGCGCCGGCGCGACAGTCCCGGCGGCGGTCATCATCATCGGGAAGGCACGGCCGTACACCGAGGCGGCATCGATGACCGCGCGGTAGCCCGCGAGGTTCGACTGGGAGGACAGCACGTCCATCGCCTGGGCGCGCGTGATGCGCGGAACGAAGTCCATCGCGAAGGCGGTGACGCCGGCTGCGGCAAGCGCGTCGGCCGTCCGGCCGAGCCGCCAGGGATCGAGGATGCCAGCGAGGATCGCGCCGCGCTTCAGGAGCGCGACCTCGTCGGCGCCACCATCGGCGACGGTCATCGGCGCGCGCACCTTGAGGACGAGGTCGGCATCCGACAAGGCGGCGGCTGCGCCGGGCGCGATCGTGGCGCCGGCGGACGCGAACGCGGAATCGGTCACGGCCGAGCCCAGCCCGGCCTCGGTCTCGATCACGACGTCGATGCCCATCGCCTTGAGTTTCTTGACCGTCTCAGGCGAGGCGGCGACGCGCTGCTCGCCGGCCCGCCGCTCCTTTGGGATCGCGATCTTCATCAGTCCATCCGCTGGTCACGGCCGGACCCACGATCGGGCGACCCAGCCACGCTTTGCGCCGCTACCATGCCCCGCGGGTGCGGCGATGTGAAGGGGAGTCCGCGAGGCGAGGGCCGGCGCCGAACGAGGCTGGCGAACGGCCTTGCGGCGAGCTAGGGTCCCGCCCTCGAATCGGAGGGACCATGGCACGACCGTCGGGCCGGTCGCGGAAGCGCCATTGGCGGGGCGAGGTCGGCGCGCAGGACGGCACGCCGGCGGAGCCGATCAGGCTTCAGATCGACACCCTTGGCCGGCGCGGCGACGGCGTGGCTCGCCACGGCGGGCGCGCGGTCTATGTCGCCCAGACGCTGCCAGGGGAAGAGTTGACCGTGCGGCTCGGCGAGGCCGACGGAGACGGCGTGCGCGCGGAGGCCATCGAGCTCATCGAGGCGAGCCCGCAGCGCGTCGAGCCGCCCTGTCCGCATTTCGGGCCCTGCGGCGGCTGCTCCGTGCAGCACGTCTCCGACCCGCTCTACGCGGAGTGGAAGCTCGGCATCGTCCGGACCGCGCTCGACCGCGCCGGGTTCGCTGGAACGCCCATGCTGCCCATCGCGCGGTCCGCGCCGGGCACGCGGCGGCGCGCTGCTTTTCGCGCGCTGCGCGGCGAGCGGTCCGTCTTCCTCGGATTCTCCGAGCGTGCCAGCCATCGCATCGTCGACGTCACCGACTGCCGCGTCGTCGTGCCGAGCATGATGCCGCTGCTGACGGCGCTGCGCGCGCTGCTCGGCGACATGCTCGCGGTGCGGCAGTCTGCGGTCGCGGAGGTGACGGCGACCGATGGCGGGATCGACATGCTCCTGGAGGTCGAGGCGGAGGCGACGCTGCCGCTGCGCGAGCGCGCGGCCGCGTTCGCGTCGGAGCAGGGCCTCGCAAGGCTGACCGTCCGCTGGGGCGACATGCAGGAAGACCCGATCGTCGCGGCGCGGCCCGCGACAGTCACGTTCGACGGGATACCCGTCCCCGTGCCGCCCGGCACCTTCCTGCAGGCGACGCGGAGCGGAGAGGACGCGCTGCGCGGCTTCGTTCTGGGGGCCTTGAGCTCCGGGTCCCGGCCCGGCCGGATCGTCGACCTCTTCGCCGGATGCGGCAGCTTCGCCTTGCCCCTGGCGCGCCTCGCGCCCGTGCTCGCCGTTGAAGGGGACGAGGCGGCGCTCGAGGCGCTGGCGATGGCGGCGCGGGCCGCCGGCTTGCCAGTCCGGACGGAGCTGCGCGACCTCGCCAAGCGGCCCTTGCGCGCAGACGAGCTCGCAGCGAGCGACGTCGTCGTGTTCGACCCGCCGCGCCTGGGCGCCAAGGCGCAGGCCGAGCAGATCGCAGACAGTCCGGTGCGACAGGTCTTCGGGATCTCCTGCAATCCATCGACGTTCGCGCGCGACGCCGCCGTCCTCGGCGCCGCCGGCTTCGCGCTCGAGTCCGTCCTGCCGGTGGACCAGTTCTTGTGGAGCGCGCACGTCGAGCTCGCGGGCCGCTTCCGGCGCTAGCGGCCGCCGCATTCGTCTGGCCAAGCCTAGAAGGCGCGGCCTATTGTCGGACGTGGTCCTGCCCGCGCTCCCGAGTACCGCTGAAGCGATGATGCAATCTGGCGAAGAAACGCGTGCCGGCCACGCGACGGAGCGCGATCGCGCAGTCTTCGTCGCTCAGATCGCGGCGCTCTACGACAACAGCCTGTCGGCGTTCATCGGCATCATCGGCTCCGCAGCCTTGGCGGTCGGCGCGCTGTGGCACGCCGTCGAACCGGTGACGCTCGTCGCCTGGCTGGCAGTCCTTCTGCTGGTGCACCTCGTTCGGCTCGCCGTCGCCGCGCGCTTCGGGCGGTCGGCTCGCACATTCGAGGAATCGCGACGCTGGGCCCTTCTCCATGCGCTGCTCCTGTCGGTCTCGGGCGCCGTCTACGGGTCTCTCGGCTGGCTGATCTTCGACCCATCGAATCCCCTGGTTCTGGCCTTGGTATTGCTCTTCATCGGCGGCACGGCGGTCGCCGGCGTGCCGTTCCATGCTCTCTACCTGCCCTCCTACCTCAGCTTTGCGTTCATCAACGTCGCGCCGCTCGGGTTCCTGCTCCTGCTCAGCCCGGAGACCGGGCTGCTTGCGATGGGCCTGTCCCTGGTCCTGCTTCTCGCCGTCCTGGCGATGGTGGCGCGCAAGACCAACTCCGTGATCCGGACGTCGCTCGCGCTCCGGTTCGAGAACGAGTCCCTGATTCATGAGCTGCAGGCCGCGCGCGAGAACGCCGAGCAGGCCAGCAGCGCCAAGAGCAGGTTCCTCGCGCACGTGACCCACGAGCTGCGCACGCCCCTCAATGCGGTCATCGGCTTCTCCGAGATCATCGCGAAGGCGCTGTTCGGCGCGCATAGCGAGCCGCGCTACCAGCAGTACGCGCGCGACATCCACGCCAGCGGCGTCCATCTCCTCGGCATCATCGACAACATCCTCGACCTCTCGAAGATCGAGAGCGGCACCATGGCGCTGTCCGACGAGATCGTGGACCTCGGCGCGGTCGTCCAGCAGGCGATCCGACTGGTGAGCGAGCAGGCGAGTCGCGGCCGCGTGGCAGTCACTTTCGAGTCTGCGGGCCAAAGCCTCTGGCGGATCCGCGGCGACGGCCGCGCCATCCTGCAGGTGGCGCTCAACATCCTGGCGAACGCCGTCAAGTTCACCCTTCCGGACGGCCGCGTCACGGCCCGGATCGCGGGCGGCCCGGCAGGCGAGACCGTGCTGACGGTGCAGGACACCGGCATCGGCATCGCCGCGGACGAGATCGTGCGCATCTTCGAGCCGTTCAAGCAAGGCAACGCGGGCATCCGGCCGCGCTTCGGCGGCACGGGACTCGGCTTGGCGATCTCCAAGCGCCTGGTGGAACTGCATGGCGGGCAGATCGCGATCACCAGCCGCCAGGGCGAGGGGACGACGGTCAGCGTGACGATCCCGCCCGAACGCTGCGTCCACGCGCTCTCGCTGTAGCGCGCGGACGCCGGTCGGCGTCAGGGCGATGCGGCGGGGCGGCCGCGGCCTGAGAATCGAGCCCAGGTCGCCTGCACGGCGTCGCCTTGTGCCTGGTCATGGTCCGGGCAGTCCAGCCGCAGGTGCCGGTCGCCGAACGGCGCGCCGACAAGCGCGCAGTGGTGCGGCGCGTCGGCCTCCGGATGCGCGTAGGGCCTGAAGTAGCGGCAGGTGACGCAGAGGCGCGCGACGGGAATCTCCCCACGCTCCTGCAGCTCGCGGATCATGCTGACCAAGGCGCGCAGGAGGGCCCCCTGCTCGTCCAGCGGCAGCGTCTCAACGGCGCGCAGCAGGAAGTCGGGCCACTCCGCCGTCCGCTGGCTCTCGCTCAGGCCGATCTCCGTCAGGCGCAGTGCGACCGCGCGGGCATCGTCCTCGTCCCGCCCACGCTCGACGAGTCCCTTCCGCACCAGCGCGCCGACGGCGTCGCTGGCGGTCGGCGCGCTGGTCTGCAGGGCCTCGGCGACGGCATTGAGACGGACGGGCGACGGTGCGCGGCTCTGCAGGAACGCGAGCACCTGGCCTTGGGTCGGCGTGAGGCCGCGGGCGTCGGCTGCCCGCCAGGCATGGCTTCGCAGGGCCGCGCCGAGCTTGGCGATGCCCGCAGCGATGCGCTGGGCAGTGGGCTCGCCCAGGCTGTCGAAGGAGTCAGCGCCGGAGGGCTGTCTTGCCATGGCTCTCTTTGGTTCGCACGCCTAATTATGAGCCGATCACGCAACCGTCAATGGCTTTCGCGCCGCAGTTCAATTCCTTACCGTCTCAACACGCCACGTGGTGAGCTGAACTCATGCGCATCCTCGTCCTCGGCGCCGGCGCGACCGGCGGCTACTTCGGCGGCCGCCTGGCTCAGGCGGGGGTCGATGTCACCTTTCTGGTGCGCCCAGGCCGAGCGCAGAGGCTCGCGTCCGACGGGCTCGTCATCCGCAGCCCGGTCGGCGACTGGCGCGGCGCGGTCCAGGCATTGACCGCGGACCGGCTCGGCGCGCCTTTCGACGTGGTGATCCTGAGCTGCAAGGCCTACGACCTCGATGACGCGATCCTCTCGATCAAGCCGGCCGTCGGCCCGTCGACGGCCGTGCTCCCGCTGCTGAACGGATTGCGCCACTTTGGCGCGCTCGATTCCGCGTTCGGCGCGGGGCGCGTCATCGGCGGCCTCTGCCACATCGGCGCGACGCTCGGACCCGCGGGCGAGATCGTGCACCTGAACGCTAACGAGAAGCTGACGTTCGGCGAGCGCGGCGGCGGCCGCTCCGCGCGCTGCGACGCGATCGCCGCAGCCTTCGGGCGCGCGAGGTTCACCTCGGTGTGCAGCGAAGCCGTCGAGCAGGATCTCTGGGAGAAGTTCTCGTTCCTCGCCAGCCTCGCCGCCATGACGTGCCTGATGCGCGGCAAGGTCGGCGAGATCGTCGAAGCGGCGGACGGCAGCGCCCTGATGCTCGAGGCTATGGAGGAGTGCGTCAAGGTCGCCGCCGCGGCAGGCCACAAGCCCCGTCCTCCGGCCATGGAGTTCGCGCGCAAGGCGTTGACCGAGAAGGGATCGGGGTTCGCGTCGTCGATGATGCGCGACCTGGAGGCCGGCGGCAGGACGGAAGGCAGCCATATCCTCGGCGACATGCTGGACAGGGCACGCGCCGCCGGGATCGGCGCGCCGATCCTGCGCATGGCGAACTGCCTGCTCGAGACGCACGAACTGAAGCGCGCGGCGCGGGCCGCTGCGTCGGCGCCTCAGCGCTGAGGCGCTTGCGACGGCGGTCGCGCCAAGAGGGCGCCATCCCCGCCCGGTCCGCTCGTTTCCAGTCCCTCCGCCATCGCCGCGAGCGGCCGCAGCAGGGGCTGCAGCAATGCGGCCGCATCCGCGATGGCCGCGATATCGTCGGCGGCGGCGCCGAGCGCATCGATTCCAGCCGGCTCGTCCTGCGACCCACCGGCGATGAGATCGATGGCCTGGCTGGTCGGGGAGCGCGGTCGCGGCCAGTCGACCATCGCTACCGCGGCATCCTCGGGAAGCTTCAGCGCTGCGCGCGCGAGCTGCTGCGCGACGTCGAGGCCGCCGAGCGCGTCCACGAGGCGCAGCGACAGGGCGTCCGCGCCGCTCCAGATGCGGCCTTGGGCCGCGCGCTCCATTGCCTCGCGCGACATCCCGCGCCCGGCCGCAGCCTTCGCCGTGAAGTCGTCGTAGACGCGGTCGAGGAAGCGATCGAGCCGTGCCCGCTCCGCCGTCGAGAACGGCCTGTTCTGGCTCCACATGGCCGCCGCGTCGCCCTCCTTCACCAAGCCCCAGTCGACGTCGATCTGGCGCCAGAGGTCGGCGAGCACGACCTTCCCAGCGAAGACGCCGATCGAGCCCGTGATCGTCGCGGGCTGGGCCACGATCTTGTCGGCGGCCATCGCGACGAAGTAGCCGCCTGAGGCGGCCACCCGGCCCATCGAAGCGATCACCGGCTTGCCCTTGCGGCGCGCCTGCGAAACCGCATGCCAGATCGCGTCCGAGGCGGCGTACGAGCCGCCGGGACTGTCGATGCGCAGGATGATCGCTGCGATGCGCTTCGACGCGGCGGCCGATTCTATGGCGGCCGCCAGCCGGTCTGCGGCGACGACGCGCTCGCGGGTCGTCGGCGCTCGCTCGCTGCGGCCGGGGACGATCGGCCCGACGGCGTGGATCAGCGCGATCCGCGCGGCTGGCTCGGCCTCCGGCGCGGGCGCCGCAAGGTAGCGACCGAACGCGATCGTCTTGGCACCGGCTCCGGCGCGGCTACGGGCCGCGTCCTGCGCTTCGTCGCGATACCCAAGCCGATCGACCAGCCGCGCAGCCAGAGCCTCGTCGGCCAAGAGCGGCGCGCGATCCATCAGCGCGCGCACCGAGGCAGCGGTCGTGCCGCGCCGCGCCGCGATGCTTGTCGCCGCTTGCCCGGCCCAGGCCGTCGCGAGCGCCTGGAGCTGCTCGCGGTTGGCCGCCGTCATCGCATCCTCGGTCAGCATGTCGGCGCCCGACTTGAAGTCCTTGCGCCGGGAGATGTCCGCGACGACGCCGATGCGGCCGAGCGCGCGCTTGGCGAACGGCGCCTCGAACGCCGCGCCTGACATGCCGACCAGTCCCGAGGGCTGCAGCCAGATCTCGTCCGCCTCGCTCGCCAGGAGGTAGCCGGAAAGCCCGCCCGACTCGTCGAAGCCCTGGCCGAAGGCGACGACGAACTTGCCGCGGGCGCGCAGCCGGCTCAGGGCGTCGCGCAGCTCCTGGGCCTGCGCCAGGCTCCCCGGCGCGCCGCCGCCCAGAGCGAGAAGCAGGCCGGCCACGCGCTCGTCGGCGGCGGCACGGTCGATGCCGTCGAGCGTCGCGCGCAACGTGCGCCCGCCGCGGCCGAGGAGGAGGTCGAGCGGGCTAGCTGGGGCCTCGGCCAGGGGCTGGCCGAGATCGAGCACGACGACCGCGCGCTCGGGCACGGCGACCGTGCCAGGCCGCCAGATCGTCCACGCGACCGCCCCGCCGATGGCCGCCAGCACCACGACGAGGCCAAGAGCCGCGAGCCCGCCGACCGCGATGCGCCATGTCCAATGCAGCAGTCGCATCGCAGTCCTCTCAACGGCTCTTCGCGTGGTATTCGGCATTGGGCATCATATCGACCGCCGACGCCACGCGGTTCGACATATTGAAGAAGCCGACGACGCAGGCGATGTCGAACGCGTCGGCCTCGCTGAAGCCTGCGGCCCGCAGCTGCGCACGATCGGCTTCGTCGACGAGATAGGGCGCCTCGGTCAGCTTCCAAGCGAAATCGAGCATCGCGCGCTGGCGCGCCGGGAGCGGCGCGACGCGATAGTTCATCACGAGCATCTCGCCGAGCTGCGGGTCGCCCGACAGCTCGCGGACCGCCTGGCCGTGCGCGACGAGGCAGTAGTAGCAGCGGTTCACGCTCGACACGACCACCGCGATCATCTCGCGCTCGAGCTTGGAGAGCCCGCTGTCCTTCGACAGCATGAGATCGCCGTACATCTGGATGAAGGCCCTGAGCTTCTCCGGTCGCGCGGCGTAGGCCTGCACCACGTTCGGCACGAGCCCGATCTTCTCTCGGCACTTCGCGAAGTAGTCCTTGAGGTCCTGGTCCAGGGTCGCCTCGGCGGGCGCGGCATAGGCCATCACGTGATCAGGCTGCGGCATGTCCGTCGTCTCCTTCTCTGCGCCCGCGCGGCGTAGCGCGCTGCACGGGCAGGTTCGCAGGTGCTTGCGGAAATCTCCCGATCCCTCGGCTGCGCGCCGCTCAACTGCCCGGCGTCGCCGCGATCGGCGACGGCAGCAGCAGCTCGACGGCGATGGGACCCGGCGCGCCGCCCTGCGGCACGCCCATCGTGCGCAGTCCCTTGGTGTAGACACCCTCGCCGAGCAGCTCAGCGCCGACGCGAACGATGCGCGGATTCAGGACAGCGAAGGGTGCCGCGTCGCGCAAGCGGCGCGCGACCTCGTCCTCGCGTCCGGGATTCGCGTCGCACATGGCGAGGTAGGCGAGCGACATCGACCGGCTGATGCCGAAGCGACAATGCACCAGGAGCGGCCGCTCGCGCGTCCATGCGCGCGCCAAGGCGAGAGTAGCCTCGACGTCCGCGCGAGAGACCGATCGCCAATCCTGACTTTCGGTCGAGACGTCGTCGAAGGTGAGGCAGAGGCGGTTGCATTGCTCGATGCCGACGATCTGCGGCACGGGTTCCTCAGGATGCAGGATGGTGATCGCGTGGCTGGGGCGTGCGCATGCGGCGATTCTGGGCAGGTCGCGGTGTCCGCACACATGCACCTGTGCCATCCAAGTCCTCGCAAGGCCGCGTTGGCGCCGATCGCTCGCAGTCGATGCTGCGCCGCGTCAAGTGTCGCCGACGCCACACGGCGCGCGAAATGCTCTCCTGGCCGTGCCCCCGACAGCCTCGGCGCGCCGATGTCGTTGTAGCATTTTGCCCTGGCCAGGTGCGAACCGCTTCGGGAGGACGCGAATGGCAGCGACCGTGGTCGATGTCGCACGGCGCTTCTGGGACGGCGCCGAGCCGCTCTGGAAGGCGTTCTGGGTGCTCCTCGTGGGCGGGTCGGTCGTCAGCACGGTGGCCGTCATCGCGCTCGTGCGCGCAGGCATGCCGCAGGAAGCGGGCTTGTTCGCCCATCTCTGCTTCCTGGTGTGGGCTTGGGTCTCGGTCTGGCGCTGCGCAGGGCACGCAGGCTGGCAGGGCTGGGGCCTTCTCGCGCGCACGCTCGTCGTCGTCAGCGCCGCATTGTTCATCGCCGCTGGCGGCGACTACCGCTGAGCGCGCCGGCCGGCAGTCAGTCGTCGGCGGCGCGCGGCTCCGACTTGCGGCCCCAGCTCTCCCACGGCAGCGAAGGTCGCGCGTCGAGGCATTGGCTCTTGTGGCGGAGCCAATGGTCCGCGAGCACCACGGCCATCATCGCCTCTCCGACGGGCACGGCCCGGATGCCGACGCAGGGGTCGTGGCGTCCCTTGGTCACGACATCGACGGCCTGGCCGAACCTGTCGACCGAGGCGCGCGGCGCGAGGATGGAGCTGGTCGGCTTCACCGCGAAGCGGACCACGACGTCCTGGCCGGTCGAGATCCCGCCGAGGATGCCGCCGGCGTTGTTCGAGCCGAACGACGGAGGGTTGCCTGGCCCGCCCGGCGCCATCTCGTCGGCGTTCTGCTCGCCGGTCAGGGCCGCTGCTGCGAAACCGGCGCCGATCTCGACGCCCTTGACGGCGTTGATCCCCATCATCGCCTTCGCCAAGTCGGCGTCGAGCTTGTCGTAGACAGGATCGCCCAGGCCGACCGGAACGCCGCTGGCGACGATCTCGACGACGGCACCGACGGACGAACCCGACTTCCGCACCTCGTCGAGATGGCGCTCCCAGCGCGCCGCCGCCTGCGCGTCCGGCGACCAGAAGGGATTGCGTTCCGTCTCCCTCCAGTCCCAGAGGCCGCGATCGACGGCGAGCGCGCCGAGCTGCACCAGCGCGCCGCGGATGGACAGCCGCGGCGCTCCGGCGCCGTAGGCGGCGCGCAGGTCGTGATCGAGCACCTTGCGCGCAACGGCGCCGGCTGCGACGCGCGACGCGGTCTCGCGCGCGGAGGAGCGGCCGCCGCCGCGATAGTCGCGCACGGTCCGGTACTTCGCCCAATAGGTGAAGTCGGCATGCCCGGGCCGGAACTGGTCCTTGATCGCGCCGTAGTCCTTGGAGCGCGCGTCCTGGTTGCGGATGAGCAGCGAGATCGGCGTACCCGTGGTCACGCCTTCGAACGTGCCGGACAGGATCTCGACGGTATCGGGCTCTCGCCGTTGCGTCGTGAAGCGCGACTGCCCAGGCTTGCGCCTGTCGAGCCAGGCCTGGATGTCGGCTTCGACGAGCGGCATGCCGGGCGGCGCGCCGTCGACGACGCAGCCGATCGCCGGCCCATGGCTCTCGCCCCAGGTCGTGAAGCGGAAGGCTTGCCCGAAGGCGTTGCCGGCCATGCTCGCTCCTCGGCGCGTCAGCCAGGTTTGCTGAGGCTCCCCAGCATCTCCGCGGTCTCTTTTGCAGCGTCGACGGCGACCATCCCGACCACGTGATAGCCGCAATCGACGTGGTGCACCTCGCCCGAGACGCCCCGGCCGAGATCGCTCAGGAGGTAGAGGCCCGCGCCGCCGACCTCCTCGATCGTGACGTTTCGCCTGAGCGGCGCGTTCAGCTCGTTCCAGCGCAGGATGTAGCGGAAGTCGCCGATGCCGGAGGCGGCGAGGGTCTTGATCGGCCCGGCCGAGATCGCGTTGACGCGGACGTTCTGCCCGCCGAGATCGACCGCCAGGTAGCGCACGCTCGCCTCGAGAGCCGCCTTGGCGACGCCCATGACGTTGTAGTGCGGCATGACCTGCTCGGCACCGATGTACGTCATGGTCAGGAGCGAGCCGCCGTCCGCCATCAGCGGCGCCGCGCGCCGGCAGACGTCGGTGAACGAGTAGCAGGAGATCTCGAGCGCCCGCAGGAAACCGTCGCGCGTCGTATCGACGTACTTTCCCTTGAGCTCCTCCTTGCCGGCATAGGCGATGGCGTGCACTACGAAGTCGAGCTTGCCCCAGGCCTTGGCGACGGCTGCGAAGGTCGCGTCCATGCTCGCCGCGTCGGTGACGTCGCAGGGCAGGACGAGCTTCGACCCCACGCTCTCCGCCAGCGGGCCGACGCGCTTCATCAGCGCCTCGCCCTGGTAGGTGAACGCGAGCTCGGCGCCATGCTCTGCCACCGCCTGGGCGATGCCCCAGGCGATCGAGCGGTCATTGGCGACGCCCATGACAAGGCCCCGTTTTCCCTGCATCAGCGGCTGCGGCTGAGCCATGAGCGATCCTCGAAAGCTGCTATGGACGCGAAGCGCCGGCATCCTACACCATCGACCTTGACGGTCAACGCGACGGGGCCGAGCCGGCAGGAAGGCGCTCTTGCCATCTGACAACGCAGAAAGCGCGCGCGCGAGCGTCGCCCCCGGCGGTGCTGGTCCTTCCGTCCGGCCGCCGGATCCCGGTCCCGTCGGCCGCGCGGTCGCCGTCGTCATGCGCGTCGTCGAGCGCTTCGACCAGGACGACGGGCTGGAGTCGGCGGCGGCGCTGGCGTTCACGTCGCTGCTCAGCCTCGTGCCGCTCTTCACGGTCGGCCTTGCGCTGCTCGCAGGCTTCCCGACCTTCGAGCCCTACCGCGAGCAGCTGATGCAGCTCGTGCTCGACCAGATGATCCTGTCGGCGGACCTGGAGGTACGCAGGCTCTTCGACGAGTTCATCGACAACGCCGCGGAGCTCGGGGCCGGCGGAGTCGTCGGCCTGGGGGTCTCGGCCGTGCTGCTCCTGTCGAGCATCCGGACGGCGTTGAACCGCGTCTGGCGCGGCCTGCCGCGCCCGTTCGTGCACGACATCCCGATCTACTGGATGGCCATCACGCTCGGCCCGTTGCTGTTCGGCGCCGCGCTCTCGCTCTCCGGCACGGCGGCGGCCATGGCGCAGGGCTGGTTCGGCCCGGCCGCGCAGGACGCGCTGGGCGAGCTCGGCAGGCTGGCGCCCCCGGTCCTCGAGGTCATCGGCTTCGCGATGCTCTACCGCCTGATGCCGAACGTGCGGGTGCGGATCGTGCACGCGCTGTCCGGTGCCCTGCTTGCCACCGTCCTGTTCGAGATGCTGAAGCGGCTGTTCGGCCTCTATGTCGGCTCGGTGTCGTACAGCGCCGTCTACGGCGTCCTGGCAACGGTGCCCGTGCTGTTCGTCTGGATCTATCTGTGCTGGGTGCTGACGTTGCTGGGCGCGGAGCTCGTCGCCGTGCTCGGCGAGGGGCCGCTGCACGTGACGGCCGATGCCGACGAGGCAGGGGAGCCGTCCCGCGCGCCGGCGCGCGCCGAACGCCTGGGGACCGCGCTGGCGATCCTCGCCGCGCTCGACTCGGTCCGGGCGGACGGACAGTTGCCCTCGATCTTCGCTGCGCCTTTCGCCGACGATGCCGACGTCCTTGAGCGCCTCATGCGAGCGCGCTTCGTTGCGCGCACGGCGGACGACCGCGCGATCCTGGCGCGCGACCTCGACCAGGCTGACCTGCATGCGCTGTGCGCGGCGCTCGACGTGGTGGCGCCGGCGCGCGAGGAGCCGCTAGCGCGCGAGCCCTGGACAGGTGCGGTGGCGGAGTTGCTCGCGGGCCTGGATACGGCGGCGCATGGCGCCCTGGCGACGCCGCTTTCGCGGATCCTGGAGATGCAGCGGGCGCGGGCCGGGTCAAGCAGGCCTGGGCCCGGCTGATCGCCGCGAGGCGATTCAGCTCATGCCCACCTTCTTGCGCGGGTCATAAGGATTGGCCGGGCCCCAGCGCTCGACGAAGGCGCGCAGCTCGGCGTCGATCTTGTCCGGCAGCGCGATCCGCAGCGTGACGTACTGGTCGCCCCGCTTGCCGCTCGCGTCCGCGATGCCCTTGCCCTTGAGCCGCAGCACCGTGCCTGCGTTCGACCCTGCCGGGACGGACATGGCGACCTGGCCGTCCACCGTCGGCACCTCGATTCGCCCGCCGAGCACGGCCTCCTGCAGCGACACGGGCATCTCCATCCGCACGTCGTGACCCTCCCTGCGGAAGAACGGGTGCGGCTGCACCGTGATCTCGATGTAGGCATCTCCCGCCGGGGCCCCGCCGAGCCCAGGCTGGCCCTGGCCCTTCAGGCGGAGCACCTGTCCGGACTCGGTACCGGGCGGGACCGCGATCTCCACGCTGCGCTTGTCGGGGAGCACGATGCGGGCCTTGCCGCCCGTGGCAGCCTCGGCAAAGCCGATGGCCGCCGGGATGCGGAAGTCCTGGCCGCGCATCTTCGCGCTGCCCTGCGTCACGCCCTCGTCGCCGAACAGCTCGGAGAACAGGTCTTCTGGGCTGAAGCCGGGACCGCCGCCGGCTGCCTTGTCCCGCTTGCCGCTGCGCTGTGCCCGGGCGCCGCCCTCGCCGCCGCGCGCGCCGAAGTCGAAGCCGAAGCCGCGGAATCCGGCGTTGCGCGCCTGGCGATAGGCATGAGCCGCCGACCGTGCCGAGGCGCGCTCCGCGCCCGAGGCGTCCATCTCGCCGCGGTCGAAGCGCGTGCGCTTGGCCGGGTCGGACAGGATGTCGTAGGCGGCGGTCACCTCCTTGAAGCGCTCCGCCGCCGCCTTGTCGCCGGGGTG
>JAEULF010000267.1 GCA_016793965.1 Alphaproteobacteria bacterium
GACGCCCGTGCGGCCGGAGAGCTTGCACGTCGCCTCGATATCGACGGCGCTGCGCCCTTCGTCGATCGCGAGATCGACGCTGACCGCGCTCAGTTGGAGCGGATGGCACAAGGGGATCAGGTCGGGCGTTCGCTTGGCCGCCATGATGCCGGCCAGGCGTGCCACGGCCAGCACGTCGCCCTTCTTGACACCGCCCGACTTGACCAGGGCCAGCGTCTCCGGCCGCATGATCACGCGGGCCCTGGCGACGGCGACCCGTGCGGTCGGCTCCTTGTCCGAGACGTCGACCATGACGGCAGCGCCCGTCCTGTCGAAATGCGTGAAATCCGCCAATTCCGCCTCCGCGCAAGCGCCGGTCGTCAGTCGCGTCACGCCGCGACGCGCGTGCCCGCCAGCAAGGCCACCGTCGCCGCCGTGACGTCGGGCTGGCGCATCAGCGACTCGCCGACGAGGAAGCGATGCGCGCCGACGCGGCGCATGCGCAGCAGGTCGCCGGCGGCGTTCAGCCCGCTCTCGCAGACGAGGTCGCGCCCCGCGGGAACGCGCGGCGCCAGGCGCTCGGTGACGGCGAGATCGACCTTGAGGGTCTTCAGGTCGCGGTTGTTGACGCCGATCAGGGGCGACCGGAGCCGCAGGGCACGCGAGAGCTCAGGCTCGTCATGCACCTCGATCAGCACGTCCATGCCCAGCCCGGCCGCCTCGGCCTCCAGCGCGGACGCGGTCGCGTCGTCCAAGGCGGCCATGATCAGCAGGACGCAGTCCGCGCCGGCGGCCCGGCTCTCGACGATCTGGTAGGCGTCGAGCATGAAGTCCTTGCGCAGCACCGGCAGATCGACGGCGGCGCGCGCGGCCTTGAGGTCGTCGAGGCAGCCCTGGAAGTAGGGCCCGTCCGTGAGCACGGAGAGGCAAGACGCGCCGCCGGCGCGATAGGCGCGCGCCAGGGCAGCCGGCTCGAAATCCGCGCGAATCAGCCCCTTGCTCGGCGAAGCCTTCTTGATCTCCGCGATCAGCCCGGGCTCGCCGCGGGCGACGGCCGCCGCCAGGGCGCGCGCGAAGCCGCGCGACGGCGGCGCTGCGGATGCCAGCGCGCGCAGGGCCTCCAACGGCGTCTCGCGCCGGCGGCGCTCGACCTCCGCGCGCGTGGCGGCGCAGATGCGCGCCAGGACGTCGCTCACGCTGCGGCTCCGGTGGTGATGGCGACGAGGCTGGCGAGGCGGGCGCGGGCGCCGCCGCCGTCGATCGCCTGGCGCGCGAGCGCCACGCCGTCCCTGAGGTCCTTCGCCTTGCCGGCAACGTGCAGCGCCGCCGCGGCATTGAAGAGCACGATGTCGCGATAGGCGCCGGGCTCGCCAGCGAGGACGCCGCGCAGCGCCTGGGCATTCGCCTGTGGGTCGCCGCCCTTGAGCTGGGCCAGCGTCGCGGTCGGCAGGCCGGCGTCGGCGGGATGCACGGCAAACCGCGTGACCTGACCGGCGTCGAGCGAAGCGACCTGGCTCTCGCCGGTGGTGGAAAGCTCGTCCAGACCGTCCGCCCCGTGCACGACCCAGGCGCGCTCGGATCCCAGGTTGCCGAGAACGCGCGCCATCGGCTCGATCCAGTCCTTCGCGAAAACGCCGACCAGCTGGCGCTTGACGCCGGCCGGGTTGGTCATCGGGCCGAGCAGGTTGAAGATCGTGCGGGTGCCGAGCTCGACCCGCGTCGGCCCGACATGTCGCATCGCCGGATGGTGGCGCGGCGCCATCAGGAAGCCGACCCCGGCCTCGCGGATGGCGCGCTCGATCACCGGGAACTCGGCGTCGATGTTGACGCCGAGCGCCGTGAGCACGTCCGCGGCACCGGACTTCGACGACAGCGCGCGGTTGCCGTGCTTCGCGACCGGCACGCCGCACGCAGCGACGACGAAGGCCGTCGCGGTCGACACGTTCCAGGTGCCGACGGCGTCGCCGCCGGTGCCGACGGTGTCGATGGCGCCCGGCGGCGCGCTCACGGGCTGGCAGCGCGCGCGCATGATGCGGACGGCGCCGGTCATCTCGTCCACGGTCTCGCCGCGCACGCGCAGCGCCATCAGGAATGCGCCCATCTGCGAGGGCGTCGCGTTGCCGGACATGATCGCCGCGAACGCCGTCTCGGCCTCCGCCTGCGAGAGCGGCCGGCCCGTCGCAACGACGCCGATCAGGCGCTTCAGCTCTCCCATGTCGGGCTGTTGCGGCTGCGCGCTCATCGGGCGCCTCCAGCGTTGCGCCGCGACCATGACTCGCATTGCGCGATGAAGTTCCGCATCAGCGCCTGGCCGTGCTCGCTGGCGATGCTCTCGGGGTGGAACTGCACGCCGGAGATCGGCAGGTCCCGGTGCTCGATGCCCATCACCACGCCGTCGGCGCTGCGCGCCGTCACGGTCAGCGCCGCCGGGAAGCCCTCGGCGGCGACGCAAAGGCTGTGGTAGCGCGTCGCGGAGAACGGCGTCGGCACGCCGGCGAAGAGGCCGCGCTGCTCGTGCGCCACGGAGTCCACCTTGCCGTGCATCGGGCGGGGCGCGCGCACGACCTTGCCGCCGAACGCCTGGCCGATCGTTTGGTGACCGAGGCAGACTCCCAGGATCGGCACCACGCCGGCCGCGCGCCGCACGGTCTCCAGGCAGATCCCGGCATGGTCCGGGTCGCTCGGTCCGGGCGATAGCACGATGCCGTCAGGGCGCGACGCGAGGAGCGCGTCGACCGAGATCGCATCGTTGCGGTGAACGACCACTTTCGCCCCAAGCTCGCCCATCAAGTGGAAGAGGTTGTAGGTGAAGCTGTCGTAGTTATCGATCAGCGCGTACATCGTGGGCTCGGACCTGGCCGCGGACGCAGGAACCCGCACAGCGTCGGGGTGGCCGCGCTTATATCAGCCGGACGCTGCCGCACGGAAGCGCGGTGTCCAGCGCCCTCAGTGCCGACGGCCGCAGATCGCCTCGCGATTACCCGAGATTAACGTTAACCCGCCATGGTGCGCGTCCTGGCGCCGCTGCCCAGAGGGCCGGCGGAGCGACGCTCGCGACAGGACGCGCATGGCACCGAGCAACCCGAATGTCGTCATCCATCGAAGCCCGCTCCCGCCGGGCGCGCGCTGCAGGAAGCAGCGCAAGTCTCGCACGGCGCGGCACGCGAGCGCGCAACCGCTGCGCCGGCAATTGAGCGCCGTTCATCGGCACGGCGGCTTCCGCTTCGCGGCGCTGGTCGCATCGGTGTTCGCCGCGGGTGTGGGCATCGGTGTCCTGATCGTCGATCGACCGTCGCCTGCCGCGGTCGCGCTCGGCGTTGCGCCGATCGAGGGAGGATCGGCGAGGCCGTCCGCCCTGTTCCTGCAGGCCGTGCCGCCGGCAGAGCAGGCCGAAGCGACCATGGCGATGCCGCCAGCGCGCCTGTCCCTGGGCGTCACCGAGCCGGAACCCGGAATGCCGGCTGACGCGGAGCGCGAGCCGGCTCCTGCGGAGCGCGTCGCCGCCGCGCTAGCGCCGAACCAAGTACCGGCGTCCCGGTCGGGACCTCCGGATGGCGTGGCGACGGAGCTTCCGCCGTCGCACCTGGTCGCGGCCCTGCCGGGCCTCGACACAGGTGCGATCGGTGCGTCGCCCGTCCGGCCGCATGCCGTGCCGGATCGCCTGCCGACGTGGAAGCGCTTCGCCGTGGCAGCGCCGGCGACCCATGGTCGCGCGCTGGTGGCCGTCGTCATCGACGACATGGGCGTGGACCGGGCGCGCAGCGCCCGTGCCGCCCAGCTGCCGGGGCCCCTGACCCTCTCGTACCTGCCCTATGCCGGCGAGCTGCGGCGCCAGGCGGCGTCGGCGCGCGCAGCCGGTCATGAGCTGATGCTGCATCTCCCGATGGAGCCGAACCGGTCGGACGATCCCGGCCCGCATGCGCTCAAGGTCGCCGACAGCCCGCAGGCGCTCAAGGCTTCGCTGTCCTGGGCGCTCGGCCAGTTCGACGGCTTCGTCGGCGCCAACAACCACATGGGCAGCCGCTTCACGGCGGACCACGCGCGCATGCGCCTGGTCCTGCAAGAGCTCAACCGCCGCGGCCTGATGTTCCTGGACAGTCGCACCACGCCGCACAGCGTCGGCGGAGCGGTCGCGCGCGAGATCGGCATGCCGAGCCTCGATCGCGACATCTTCCTCGACCACATTCCCGGCTACGAGCCGGTCCTCGGCCAGCTCGCCAAGACCGAGGCGCTGGCGCGCAAGACCGGAGCGGCGATCGTCATCGGCCACCCGCTCGACGGCACGATCGAGGCGCTCGCGCAGTGGCTGCCGCGCATGGCGGAGAGGGGGCTGGCGCTGGTCCCCCTGACGGCGATCCTGGAGCGCGCGAGCGCGCCGGTCCGCCTGGCGCACGCCGCCCAGGCCGCGCGCTAGCCCGCCTCGGCGAAGCGGATCGCTTCCTCGGCGGCGCGGAAGAGCGCGCGCGCCTTGTTGACGGTCTCGACGTACTCGGCGTCGGGGTCGCTGTCATGCACTACGCCGCCGCCGGCCTGCACGTGCATCATGCCGTCCTTGAGCACGGCGGTGCGCAGCGCGATGCAGGTGTCCATGGCGCCGTTCGCGGCGAAATAGCCGACGGCGCCGGCGTACACGCCGCGTCGCACCGGCTCCAGCTCGTCGATGATCTCCATCGCCCGCACCTTCGGCGCGCCGGACACCGTGCCGGCCGGGAAGCCGGCGACCAGCGCGTCGATCGCGTCGAGACCGTCGCGCAGCTTGCCCTCGACATGGGACGCGATGTGCATGACGTGGCTGTAGCGCTCGATCACGAACTGCTCGGTCACGCGCACGCTGCCGATCTCGGCGACGCGGCCGACGTCGTTGCGGCCGAGGTCGAGCAGCATCAGGTGCTCGGCCCGCTCCTTCGGATCGCCCAGGAGCTCGTCGGCCAACGCCGCGTCCTCGGCCGGCGTTGCGCCGCGCCGGCGCGTGCCGGCAATCGGCCGGATCGTGACGATGCCGTCGCGCAGGCGCACCAGGATCTCCGGCGACGAGCCGACGATCGCCATGTCGTCGAGCGCCAGGTGGAACAGGAACGGGGAGGGGTTCAGGCGGCGCAGCGCGCGGTAGAGCGCTGTCGAGGGCAGCCGAAAGGGCACGCTGAAGCGCTGCGAGGGCACGACCTGGAAGGCGTCGCCTGCCGCGATGTACTCCTTGGCCTTGAGCACGGCCTGGTGGTAGGCGGGCCGGGTGAAGGTGCTCGTCGGCTCGGGCAGCGTGAGAGCCGAGCGGCGCGGCGCGCGGTGATGCGGCAGGCTGCGGCCGAGATCGGCGAGCGCGTCGGCGAGGCGGGCGCAGCCGGCGTCGAAGGCTGCGCGCGCGCCGATGTCCTGGCGCGGCCAGACCGGCGTGATCACCGTGACGACGTCCTCGATGGTGTCGAACACGGCGACGAGCGTCGGACGGATCATCACCGCCTCGGGTATGCCCAAGGCGTCGGGGTTCTTGTCAGGCAGCCGCTCCATCTGCCGGACCATGTCGTAGCCAAGATAGCCGAACAGGCCCGACGCCATGGGAGGAAGGTGCGGCGGCAGGGAGATGCGCGACTCGCGCACCAAGGCGCGCAGCGTCTCCAGAGGCTTGCCGCCGAGGCGCTCGAAATCCTCGATCGCGGCCGATGCCCGACGGTTGATCTCCGCATGCCCGCCGCGGCAGCGCCAGATGAGGTCGGGCTTCAGCCCGATGATGGAATAGCGCCCCCGGAAGGCGCCGCCCTGCACGGATTCGAGCAGGAAGCTGTAGCGCTGGCCGTCCGTGAGCTTGAGAGTCGCCGATACCGGCGTCTCGAGGTCGGAGATCAGCGTCGCCCAGAGAACCTGGGGCATCCCGGCCCCATAGGCCGCGGCGAACGCCTCGAAGTCGGGCCGGACGATCATCCGTCGCTTCCGGCGAAGAGCCGCTGCAGAGCCCGCTGATCGATCTTGGCGTTCGCGTCGGCACGGACCGCCGCGGCGAGCTGCGCCAGCAGGTCGTCGGACACGGCCGAGCGGAGAAGCTCCGCCTGGCGTCCCACCTGCGCCGCCTCGGCTTTCAGGTCGGCCGGGCGGATCTCCGTCAGCGTCGCCAGGACGGCGCCGCCCGCGCCGGACGCGCGCTCGCTGGCGCCCACCGCGATCTCGAACATCCGGCTCACGATGGCCGGCGGGGGCGCCTCGCCCGTCGCGCGACCGTCGCGCGTGAAGGGAGCGGTCTCCTTGACGTCGAGCTTCAGCGGCTTCGCGACGTCGGCGAGGCTGGCGCCGGCCTGGATCTTGCCCAGGAGGTCCTTGGCCATGGCGTCCAGCGCCGCCGCGCGGCGCTCGGCCATGATCGCCTCGACGACCTTGGCGCGCACCTCGGCGATCGGCCGCACGGCCGGCGGCGTCACGGCGTCGACGCGCAGCACGAAGTAATCGCCGTTCTGCGTCTCCGTCAGCAGGCTGTCCTGGCCGACCTCGGTCTCGAAGGAGGTCTGCAGGAAGGTCTGCGCCTGGACGGCCAGCGCCACGGGCTCCGGCGTCCGGTCTGCCGGACCAGGCGGCCGGCCTTCCCGGTCGATCGCCGGGACCTTCTCGAGCTTCAGCCCGAATTTCTGCGCCACGTCCTCCAGCTTGGCGCCGCCGCCCAGGGCGTCGTCCACGCTGTTGGTGAGGTTGATGATGGAGTCGACCGCGTGCTTGCGCTGCAAGTCCTTCCGCAGCTGCTCCTTGGCCTCGTCGAGCGAGGGCGTTTTCGCCGGCGTCCCGGACAGCGCGACGAAGACGTGCTTGCCGAGGGCCGAGGCCGCGGGACCGGCAACGGTGCCGATCGGCGCCGCGAACATGGCGTCCACGGCGTCCTTGCCGAGCAAGCGCGACAGGTCGGCCGGGACCTGCTCGCCCAAGTCGATGATGGTCGCGTCCTTGGCGGCCTTGACTGCAGCCTCGATCGCCGCGTCTCCCGTCTTGTCGCGCGCTGCGGCGACGGCGGCCTGGGCGTCGGCATCGCTGGCGACGACGAACTGCTTGAAGCGCCGGCGCGCCGGGGTTCCCAGCTCGTCCTTGCGTGCCTTGTACTCGTCCGCGATCTGCTGGTCGTTGATCGCGATCGTGGCGGCGAACGCGTCCACCGTAATCGCTATGTAGCTGATCGCGCGGTACTCCGGCGTCGAGAAGCGGTCGCTGTTCCTCTGGTGGAACTCCGCGATCGCAGCGTCGTCCGGCGCTGCCGGAGCCGGCGCTAGCGTCGGAGGAATGACGACGTAGCGCGCCACGCGCTTCTCCGCGCGATGCGCGTATAGCGCGTCGACCAGCACTTGCGGCGCCGCTGCCCCTGCCAGGACCGGGCCCGTGACCTGGCCGCGCACGAGGTCGGTGCGCATCAATGCCACGTATTGACCCTCGCCCAGGCGGTTCTGCTGCAGCACGCGCTCGAAGACCAAGCGGTCGAAGCTGCCGCCGGCGCCGCGGAACGACGGGTCCTCCGTGATGCTTTGGCGCACGAGCTGGTCGCCAGCGGCGAGGCCCAGGGCGCGGGCCTTGTGGTCGAGGCTGCGGCCCGTGATCAGGCGCTCGACCGCGCGGTCGGCGATCCCCATCATTCGCGCCTGCTCCGCTGAGAGCTGCCCGCCGAAGGTCCGGCGCGCGCGCTCCATGTCGGCCTCGACCGCTTGGCGGACTTCGGCATCGGCGATGTCCTCGCCGGCCACCTCGGCGACCGCGATCGTCGGGCCGCGGCGGATGAAGTCGCCGATGCCCCAGGCCGCGAAGCTCAGGATCAGGAGGACGAAGAGAATCTTGGCTACCCAAGTGCCGGCTACGCCGCGGATCGACTGCAACGCCATCGATGGAACCTCATGCGCCGGCGGGCCATCCCGCGCGGGAGGCCGTGCTTTACCACAAATCGACGGCGCGCCACACTTGCGCGCCGGGGCGACGGTCGCCCATCCCGGCGCAACACGGAGCACCGCGCTTGGCCCAGCCGATCGACCTCGCCGACCCAGACCGCTCCCTGATCGCGGGCAACTGGAAGATGAACCTGCTGCACGCCGAGGCCGTCGCCCTGGCAACGGCCGTCGCCGCGTGGTCCGCCCCGGTCGCCGCGGCGGGGGTCGACCTCCTTCTCTGCCCACCGGCGCCGTTCCTGGCGAGCGCGATCGGGGCCGTGGCCGGGGGCGCCGTTGCCGTCGGCGGGCAGGATTGCCACGCAAAGGCCTCCGGGGCGCATACGGGCGATGTCGCGGCACCGATGCTCGCGTCCCTCGGCTGCCGCGCCGTCATCGTCGGCCACTCGGAACGGCGGCGCGACCACCGCGAGACCGACCCGTTCGTGCGCGCCAAGGTCGAGACCGCGATCGCCGCAGGGCTCGTGGCCGTCCTCTGCGTGGGAGAGACGCTCGAAGAGCGCGATGCCGGCCAGACGGCGCAGGTGGTGACGCGCCAGCTCCGCGCCGCCCTGGTCGAGGCGGCCACGGACGCGAACCTGGTGGTCGCCTATGAGCCGGTCTGGGCGATCGGCACCGGGCGGACCCCGGCGCCGGGCGACGTGGTCGCTGCCCATGCGGCGCTGCGCGGCATCCTGGCCGCGCGCGGACCCGCGAGCCGCGCGCGCATCCTCTATGGCGGCTCGGTCACGGCCCAGAATGCGCGCTCCCTGCTGGCGCTGCCCGAGGTGGCCGGCGCGCTGGTCGGGGGCGCGAGCCTGAAGGCCGCAGAGTTCCGCGCCATCGCCGAGACGGCGGCTGCCTTGCGCCGGCAGCCTGCGTAACCATCTGGTCAGGCGGTGCGAAACCGACTAAGAGAGCGCGCGACGTCGCCCGCCGCTGGCCGGGCTCACGCTAGAATGAGGCAGTTCCTGTCCGCCGCCGGCTCGGCTCCCCCGAGATCGGCTGCCGGCGAGGGGCTGGGCTTTGCCGTTGGACGTCGGCGGCGGGCGCCCGGGAACTCGAAAAGGTCGATATGCAACAGATCATCCTGATCGTGCACAGCCTGATCGCGCTTGCCCTGATCGGCATCGTGCTGCTGCAGCGCAGCGAAGGCGGCGGCCTGGGCATGAGCGGCGGCGGCGGCGGCTTCGGCGGCCTCATGACGGGCCGTGGCACCGCGAACCTGTTGACCCGGACCACGGCGATCCTGGCGGCCCTCTTCTTCGCAACGAGCATGATCCTGGCCATCCTCGCCGGCGGTCACTCGAAGCCCGCATCGATCCTCGACCAGGCGCCGCAGACGTCGATCCCTGGCGCGCCGCCCAGCGCGCCGTTCTCGGCTCCCGATGCGGGCACGGCGCCGCGCCCGCCGGCTGTTCCCGCAGTGCCCGTGGCGCCGCCTGCGGCACCGGCACCCTCGGGTGCGGTGGCACCTCCGGCAGCGCAGCCTCCCGCTGCGCCTGCGCCGGTCGCACCCGCCCCGCCAGGACCGCCAGCGGCGCCGAGCGCGCCCGTCTCGCAGTAGGGCGCGGCTGAGATGGAGACCCGGACGACGACGGCGCCCCAGTCGCAGGCGGCAAGTCGCCCCGGGGCCCTCCCGGGGGCGGCGCGCCAGCCGCGCTTCATCTTCATCACCGGCGGCGTCGTCTCGTCGCTTGGCAAGGGGTTGTCGGCTGCGGCGCTGGCGGCATGCCTGCAAGGCCGCGGCTTCAGCGTGCGCATGCGCAAGCTCGATCCCTACCTCAACGTCGATCCCGGCACGATGAGCCCGGTGCAGCACGGCGAGGTCTACGTCACCGACGACGGCGCGGAGACCGACCTCGATCTCGGCCATTACGAGCGCTTCACCGGCGTGCCCTGCCGGCGCGGCGACAACGTCACCTCCGGGCGCATCTACCAGACGGTGATCGCGCGCGAGCGGCGCGGCGACTATCTCGGCGCCACGGTGCAGGTGATCCCGCACGTCACCGACGCGATCAAGGAGTTCGTGCTGGCCGACACGTCCGGCACCGATTTCATTCTGTGCGAGATCGGCGGCACCGTCGGCGACATCGAGGGCCTGCCCTTCCTGGAGGCCATCCGCCAGCTCGGCAACGAGCTCGGGCGCGAGCGCTCGCTCTTCATCCACTTGACGCTGGTGCCTTACATCGCGTCTGCCGGCGAGCAGAAGACCAAGCCGACGCAGCACTCGGTGAAGGAGCTGCTGTCCGTGGGCATCCAGCCGGACATCCTGCTCTGCCGGTGCGACCGGCCGATACCGCCTGGTGCCCGGCGCAAGATCGGCCTGTTCTGCAACTTGCGCGAGGAGCGAGTCATCCCGGCGCCGGACGTCGGCACGATCTACGAGGTGCCGATCGAGTACCACCTCCAGGGCCTCGACATCGAGGTCTGCAAGCATTTCGGTCTGGAGGCGCGCGAGCCCGACCTGACGCGCTGGCACGACATCGTCGAGCGCATCCGCAAGCCCGAGGGCGAGGTCTCGATCGCCATCGTCGGCAAGTACACGTCGCTGGTCGACAGCTACAAGTCTCTCGCGGAAGCGCTGACCCATGGCGGCATCGCCAACCGCGTGCGCGTCAACATGCAGTGGATCGATTCGGAGATCTTCGAGACGCCGGACGCGATCTACCAGCTCGAGGGCGTGCACGGCATTCTCGTGCCCGGCGGCTTCGGCGAGCGCGGCACCGAGGGCAAGATCGAGGCGGCGCGGTTCGCGCGCGAGCACAGCGTCCCGTATTTTGGGATCTGCTTCGGCATGCAGATGGCGGTGATCGAGGCGGCGCGCCACATGGCGCGGCTCCCCGGCGCCGGCTCCAGCGAGTTCGGCCCGTGCAAGGACCCCGTCGTCGGCCTGCTGACGGAATGGCAGCGCGGCAACCTCGTCGAGCGCCGCTCCATGGGCGGCGACCTCGGCGGGTCGATGCGCCTCGGCGCCTATGACTGCTATCTCGCCGAGGGCAGCCTCATCCGCGAGATCTACGGCACCGACCGGATCAGCGAGCGCCATCGCCATCGCTACGAGGTCAACATCGACTACAAGGACCGGCTGGAGCAGGTCGGGCTGCGCTTCGCCGGCATGTCGCCTGACGGCGTGCTGCCGGAGACCATCGAGCTGCCCGGCCATCCGTGGTATCTCGGCGTGCAGTTCCATCCCGAGCTGAAGAGCAAGCCATTCGAGCCGCACCCGCTTTTCAAGAGCTTCATCCGCGCCGCGATCGTCCAGTCTCGCCTGGTGTAGCTGCGGAGCCCGGGCGCTGCGACCGACCCATTGACGACGGAGGGACTTGCCGATGAGCCCGCCAGATGCCTCGGGCGCCGTGAGGCCGGAGCGTCGCCCCGCACCGCGGTCGGTGCAGGTCGGGAGCGTGACCGTCGCCAATGACCGGCCGCTCGTCGTCATCGCCGGGCCTTGCGCGATGGAGTCGCGCGCGCACGCGCTCGAGATGGCGGCGGCACTGCGCGAGATGGCGCGCGCGCGCGGCCTCGGCTTGATCTACAAGTCGAGCTACGACAAGGCCAACCGGACGAGCGTCGGAGCCAATCGCGGCCTCGGCATGGCGCAGGGGCTGCCGATCCTGGCGGAAGTGCGCGAGAGCCTCGGCGTTCCCGTCCTGACCGACGTCCACGAGCCCGCCCATTGCGCGCCGACGGCCGAGGCCGTCGACATCCTCCAGATCCCGGCCTTCCTGTGTCGCCAGACGGACCTGCTGCTCGCGGCGGGAGCGACGGGCAAGGCGATCAACGTGAAGAAGGGCCAGTTCCTCGCGCCATGGGACATGGCGAACGTCGTGACCAAGATCGAATCCACGGGAAACCGCAACGTCATGGTGTGCGAGCGCGGCGTGTCGTTCGGCTACAACACGCTGGTTTCGGACATGCGCGCTCTGCCGATCCTGGCGAAGACCGGCGCACCCGTCGTGTTCGACGCGACGCACTCTGTGCAGCAGCCAGGCGGGCAGGGGACGGCCTCGGGCGGGCAGCGCGAGATGGTCCAGGTGCTCGCCCGCGCCGCCGTCGCGATCGGCGTCGCCGCCGTGTTCATGGAGACGCACGAGGACCCCGACCGCGCGCCGAGCGACGGGCCGAACATGGTCCACCTGCGCGACATGCCGGCGATGCTCGACACGCTCATGGCGTTCGACGCGCTGGCCAAAGCCCGACCGCTGCCGCCGCTTCCCTGACGGCGGCCAGCCGCCCCCGATCCCGAACGACGATCCACGAGGACACAATGAGCGCCATCACGGACATCCGCGCGCGCGAGATCCTGGACAGCCGCGGCAATCCCACCGTCGAGGTCGATGTCGAGCTCGCCTGCGGCGCGGTCGGCCGCGCGGCGGTGCCGTCTGGCGCCTCGACCGGCGCGCACGAAGCCGTCGAGAAGCGCGACGGGGACAAGAAGCGCTACCTCGGCAAGGGCGTGATGCAGGCGGTCGATGCCGTGAACGGCGAGATCTTCGATGCCCTGTCGGGCCGCGACGCCACGGAGCAGGTGGCGATCGACGCGGCGCTCCTGGCGCTCGACGGCACGCCGAACAAGGGCAGGCTCGGCGCCAACGCCGTCCTCGGCGTCAGCCTCGCCGTCGCCAAGGCGGCCGCGGCCTTCCTCAAGGTGCCGCTCTACCGCTATGTCGGCGGCGCCTATGCGCGCACGCTGCCGACTCCGATGATGAACATCGTGAACGGCGGCGCCCATGCCGACAACCCGATCGACTTCCAGGAGTTCATGATCATGCCGGTCGGCGCGCCGACTTTCCGCGAGGGACTGCGGATGGGCGCCGAGATCTTCCACACGTTGAAGGGCCTTCTGAAGGATGCCGGGCACTCGACCAATGTCGGCGACGAGGGCGGCTTCGCGCCGAACCTGAAGGACGCCGACGCAGCGCTGGGCTTCGTTGCGAGGGCGATCGAGAAGGCGGGCTACAAGCCCGGCAGCGACGTGGCGCTCGCCCTCGACGTCGCCTCCACCGAGCTGTGGAAGGACGGCAAGTACGTTCTGGAGGGCGAGGGCAAGACGCTCGATTCGGCCGGCATCGTGAAGCTGTACGAGGGCCTCTGCAGCCGCTACCCGATCGTGTCGATCGAGGACGGCATGGCGGAGGACGACTGGGCGGGCTGGAAGGCGCTCACCCAGGCGCTGGGCAAGAAGGTGCAGCTCGTCGGCGATGATCTGTTCGTCACCAACCCGAAGCGTCTGGCCCGCGGCATCGCAGAGGGGAGCGCCAATGCGATCCTGGTGAAGGTCAACCAGATCGGCACGCTCTCGGAGACCCTTGAGGCGGTCGAGAGCGCTCATCGCGCGGGATTCCGCGCCGTGATGTCGCACAGGTCCGGGGAGACCGAGGACGCGACCATCGCCGACCTCGCGGTCGCGACCAATTGCGGCCAGATCAAGACCGGCTCCCTGGCGCGCTCCGACCGGACCGCGAAGTACAACCAGCTCCTGCGCATCGAGGCGGAGCTCGGGCCGGCGGCGCGCTACCAGGGTCGGATACGCTGAGCACGGCTTCCCGCCTTGGCAATGCGTCGTTAACCAGCCATGTGCTTGAGTCCTGCGTCGATTCGCTCTGACCCGTGCGACGCGGACCATGCAGTTCCTGACCGAGATCCGTAAGCGCGCCCGCTACCTGGTCCAGCCGCTCCTCGCGCTCGGGCTGTTCTCTTACTTCGTCTATCATGCGCTGGAAGGCGACCGGGGAGCGCTTGCCTTGATGCGCTTGAAGGCCGAGATCGCCGAAGCGGAGTCGCGGCGCGCGACAGTCGCCGCCGAGCGCAAGCTCTGGGAGTCCCGGGTCTCGCTGCTGCGTCCCGAGAGCCTCGACCGCGACATGCTCGACGAGCGGGCGCGCATGCTGCTCAATGTCGGCCGGCGCAACGACGTCGTCGTCCTCGTTCCCGGGGGCACTGCCCGGAACGCGGCGACCGGCGTCGCGCAGCGCTGACCGGGCGATCGTCGCACAGCGCGCCAATCGGGAGGCCGATGTGAGCGAGAGCGCTGCATCCGAAGCCGGCAGCTGCGGAACCTGCCGTTGGTGGCGAACGGCTGACGTGTCGCGCCGCGGCGAGTGCCGCCGGCATGCGCCGCAGCTGGTGGTCTGGCCGGAACCCGACGGACGCTGGCTGGCGCGCAGCCTCTGGCCGCGCACGGCGGCAGAGGAGGGTTGCGGCGACTTCGTGCCCGGCTTCGTCGCGCGCACCGTGCCCCCGACGCCGACTCAAGATCGCACGGCGCTGCCGACGTCCGCGCCGCTCGGTCGGCCAGAGCATCCGATCCAGCTGCCGCCCCTGCCCGTCGTTGCCGCGCGCCCGGCGCAGCCGGACCCCGAGCGCCAGGCGCCGGCGATGCCGGTCCTGCAGGACTCGGCCTCGGAGCCGCGGATCGGCGAGCGCTTTCTGTTCGGCATCACCCCGAAGGCCACGCCGGAGACACCGGGCGCGGTGCCCGTCCAGGAGAAGGCCGCGGTCGCGGCCGCCAAGCTCGAGGACCTGGGAGTCGGCGCCCGCTTTCACCTGGGCGTGAGCACGCCGCTCACGCCCGAGCGCAGCGGGATCGCGCTGCGCGCCGATGCTGCCGACGAGCCCAACAGCGCCGCGCCGCGCCTGGTGCCCGACCCGGAGACGCTGCTGCGCCGCGTCGCCGACCCGGAAGCCGAGAAGAAGCGCGCGGGTTTCCCCGCCGGCCATGGCCGCGACACGCGCGGCGACGAGGCGTGGCGCAAGACGCGGACGGCCTTCATGCGCGAGCCTCCGCAGCCGATCATGCGCGAGGTCTGCGCGGCCGGGGCCTATTTCGCCTATGGCGAGCCGGGGCGACCGGTCTTGACCGTTCCGGCGGCGTTGGTCGAGGACGACGACGCCCACGCGCGCGCCTGGATCCATGCCGAGCTGGTCCGGACAGCCTTTCTCGCCGGGAAGGCCGTGCCCTCGAACGTCCGGCGCGACTACCCGAGCCTTGACTCCAAGCTGCAGCGCGGCGAGCGTCAGACGATCTTCTGACGTCCGAACGTCAGGAGCTCGCCAGCCTCGCCCGGCCATGGCCGTTTCCGCTGCAGCGCCGGCATGCCGCATGTGCACGGGGCGCTGGCCCTTCGCTGCGCTCGCCAAATCCGCCCGAACAGCGCCTGTTCCTGCCGCAGGTGCGATGGCGCAGTGCAGCAATCAATCCGTTGAGATTCCAGGGCGAAGATTCTTCCTCTCCCCTGTCGCGGTCCTTACACTCGTCCCCCATATGGTTGGGGTGCTCGACGGTGGGCACGGGTCCGACCGAGCGCAGCGAGCGCGCCCGGCGGACAGACCGGGCGAACGAGGCCAGGGGGAGTGCGGCGATGGCCGTGACCGCGATCAAGACCGCGTCGAGCGACGCGGTCGAGCTGCCGAGCGCGCAGATGCTCGTGCAGATGTACCGGGACATGCTGATGATCCGCCGCTTCGAGGAGCGCGCGGGCCAGATGTACGGGATGGGCCTCATCGGCGGCTTCTGCCATCTCTATATCGGCCAGGAAGCGGTCGTGGTCGGGCTGCAATCGGCGACGGAGCCGATGGACTCGGTCATCACCTCCTATCGCGACCACGGCCATATGCTCGCCTGCGGCATGGATCCCGGCGGCGTCATGGCGGAGCTGACCGGCCGCAGCGGGGGCTACTCCAAGGGCAAGGGCGGCTCGATGCACATGTTCAGCCGCGAGAAGAAGTTCTTCGGCGGCCACGGCATCGTCGGCGCCCAGATCCCGATCGGCACCGGGCTTGCATTCGCGCACAAGTACAAGGCCGACGGGGGCGTGTGCTTCGCCTACACCGGCGACGGCGCGATCAACCAGGGCCAGGTCTACGAATCGTTCAACATGGCCGCGCTCTGGAAGCTGCCCGTCGTCTACGTCATCGAGAACAACCAGTACGGCATGGGCACAGCGGTCGGCCGCGCGACGGCGAAGACCGACTTGTACACGCGCGGCACGGCGCACGGCATTCCCGGCGAAGAGGTCGACGGCATGGACGTCGTCACCGTCCACAACGTCGCCCGGCGCGTCGTCAAGCGCGTGCGCGCGGGCGAGGGGCCGTGCATCCTCGAGATGAAGACGTACCGCTACCGCGGGCACTCCATGTCGGACCCGGGCAAGTACCGCTCGAAGGAAGAGGTCCAGAAGATGCGCGACGAGCGCGACCCGATCGACCGCCTGCGCGCCCTGCT
>JAEULF010000302.1 GCA_016793965.1 Alphaproteobacteria bacterium
TGATCACCGCCTGGATCGCCAGGTCCTCCTTGGCGAAGGAGGTCAACTTGTAGTCGACGCCGCGCGCCTTCGCGCGCTCGAGCGCGACGACGATGCACAGGGTCTCGACCGAGACGACGTCGCCCATGGCGAAGCGGACGGTCTGGGCTGACGCGCCCTGGATGCCGCCGACGCCGAGGATGACGCTCGCTGCCAGGGCTGCGCGCCCGAGCCGCTGGATTGCTCGCATGGCTTCCTCCCGAAGCTTGACTGTTGGTCCGGCCGCTCGCGGCATCGCCGGCCGAAGCCGCCACGCCAGGTCGCCACCGGAATTTCTTGTCGGTTTTTTTGCATCTAGGATCGTTTTATCGATAAAATCAAGACCGTCGCTGAATGCTGCGGGATCGGCTACACGTCGGCCGGCCCCGATCAGCCGACCCGCTCGCTCGGAGGAGCAGACGTCGTGGACCAGACGGTCGACCTGCAGCCGCAAGGCGGGATCACGCTCGCGACGGCGGTTTACGAGCGCCTGCGCGCGGACATCCTGCAAGGCGCCCTGCCGCCGGGCGCCAAGCTGCGCATCGAGGTGCTGCGCGAGCGCTACGGCGCCGGCGGAACGCCGGTGCGCGAGGCGCTGAACCGGCTGACCTCCGCCGGGCTGGTGCAGCAGCGCGAGCAGCGCGGCTTCATCGTCACGCCGGTCAGCATCGAGGAGCTCGACGAGCTCATCAAGACGCGCTGCTGGGTCGAGGAGGTCGCGCTGCGCGAATCGATCAAGCGCGCCCGCCCCTCCTGGGAGGAGGGCGTCGTGCTCGCCTTCCACCGGCTGTCCAAGACGCCGCGCTCGGCGAGCGCCGACGCCTATGTCGTGAACCCGGAATGGGAGCGGCTGCACCACGATTTCCACATGGCGCTGCTGGCGGATTGCGGCTCGCGCTGGCTGACGGCGTTCTGCGAGCAGCTCAACGACCAGGCCTGCCGCTACCGCCAGTTCGCGGTCGCTAGCGTGTTCCCCAAGCGCACCGAGGCGGTCGAGCACAAGAGCATCATGGAGGCGGCGCTGGCCGGGCGCGCCGACGAGGCGGTGGAGCTGCTGCAGCAGCACTACCGCCTGACCGGTGCCATCACGCGGGACGCGCTCGCCCAGGCCGGCGAGGCCGGCGACGGCGCCGCCGGCGCGCGGGCGCGGCGCGGGCGCGCCAACGGCGGCACCGAGGATGCCGGCGCGCATTAGGCGGATGCGTGCGGGCAGCGCGTGCGGAGGATGCCCCGACCCGACCCCGCCGCTGCGCGACCGGGAGGGAGAGAGAGCGCCCTGCTTCCCCCACCCCGGTCAACGCAGCGCAGTGCGGCTGGGGGAGGATCGGGGCGGGGAGCTGACGTCGCCGCGCGCGGCGGCGACGCGGCTTATCCGTCCCCTTCCCAGCCTGGGCCGCGATCGCTCATGCGCCGATGCCGATCGCGCGAGCGCGAGCCCCCCTACGCCGCGCCGCGCCCGGCCAGCACCGTCTCCCCCGCCGCCAGCAGCACGCACAGCGCCATCGCCTCGGTCGCGCGGGCGACGTCGGCGACCGGCGCGAAGGTCGGCGCCAGGCGGATGTTGCGGTCGCGCGGGTCCAGCCCGCCGGGGAAGGTCTGCCCGGCCTCGACCAGCTCCAGCCCGAGCGCCTTCGCCAGCGCCACGACCCGCTTGGCGCAGCCGTCCATGACGTCGAGGCTGACGAAGTAGCCGCCGTTCGGCTTGGTCCATGCCGCGACGCCGCCGCGCCCGAGGAGCCGCGCCAGCGCCGCGTCCACCGCCGCGAATTTCGGGCGCATCAGGTCCCGGTGCGCCGCCATCAGCCGCTCGATGCCGGCCATGTCCTTGAGGAAGCGGACATGGCGGAGCTGGTTGAGCTTGTCCGGGCCGATCGATCGCTTGCCGGCCCAGCCGGCGAACCAGCGCAGGTTGCCCGGCGAGGCGCCGAAGGCCGAGAGCCCGGCGCCGGCGAAGGTGATCTTCGAGGTCGAGGCGAACAGCAGCGGGCGATCGGGGTTGCCGGCGCGCGTGGCGGCCGCGAGCAGGTCGTCGAGCTGGTCCGGCCGGTCGCTGAGGTGGTGCACGGCATAGGCGTTGTCCCAGAAGATCCGGAAGTCGGCGGCACCCGTCTTCATGCCGGCGAGCCGGCGCACGGTCTCGGGCCCGTAGGTCTCGCCGGTCGGGTTGCTGTACTTGGGGATGCACCAGATGCCCTTGACGCTCGGGTCGGCGGCCAGCCGCTCGACCGCGTCCATGTCCGGCCCCTGTCCCGTCATGGCGACGGGCAGCATGCGGATGCCGAAAGTCTCGCACAGCAGGAAGTGCCGGTCGTAGCCGGGCGACGGGCAGATGAAGGCGATCGGCCCCTCGGCTGCCGCCTGGGCGGCCCATGGCTTCGCGCCGCCGCCGGTGCCGTGCAGCATGGCGTAGGCGATGGCGTCGTGCATCAGGGCGAGGCTGGCGTTGTTGTCGACCAGCACCTGCGCCGGCGGCACGCCGAGCAGCGGCGCCAGCAGCGCCCGCGCCTCGGGCAGCCCATAGGGATTGCCCAGGTAGTTGCGGCAATCCGTGCCGTCCGCGGCGAAGGTGTCGCCCGGCGCCAATGCCGTCAGCAATCCGTCGGACAGCGCGAGCTGCTCGAGCGACGGCTTGCCGCGCGCCAGGCTCACCTTGACGCCTTGCTGGCGGAGGCTCTCATACGCCGCGCGCTGGCGCACCAGATGCGCCTTGAGCTCCTCCGAGGCGAGCGTCGCGAGCGGCTGCTGCGCGGCGAGACTGTCTTCCAAGGGGGCGAGCATGGGGTCTCCGGTGCGGACGGGTGACGGGCGCACCAGTATGCTCGCGCCCATGCAGCGCGAACCAGCGACGCCGTTCCATGTCCGCCCTGCCGCCAGCGCCGACCTCGACGCGGTCGCTGCGCTGCGCGCAGCGCTCTGGCCGGAGGCGTCGGTCGCCGCGCACCGCGCCGAGGCCGCCGCCACGATCGCCGGCACGCCGGCCTCCACCCTGCCGCTCGTCATCCTCGTCGCCGAGGCGTCGGGCAGGATCGCCGGTTTCGCCGAGGTCGGGCTGCGCTCGCATGCCGACGGCTGCGACCCGCGCCGTCCGGTCGGCTACCTGGAGGGTTGGTTCGTGGAGCCGGACCAGCGCCGCCGCGGCATCGGCCGGGCGCTGGTCGCCGCCGCCGAGGACTGGGCGCGCGGCCAAGGCTGCCGCGAGATGGCGTCGGACACCTGGGCCGACAACGCGCCCTCGCAGCGCGCGCATGCGGCGCTGGGCTTCGCCGAGGTCGATCGCTGCGTCACCTACCGCAAGGCGCTCTGGTAGGCAGGCTCGATCGGCCTCGCTGACGGATGCGCGCGCAGGCTCCGGAGCCGCAAGCTGGCCTGCGTCCTGTTGCGATGCCCGGCGAGGTCGGCGGGGCAAGGCATCCATGTCCGGAGGAGCGGCGGCGCCGCCTTGCCGTCGCGGCGCCTTCGATCCGCCGATGCGTAGGACCTTTCGCGACGCTATGCTCGCAAAGGAGGTCAGGTGCCATGCGCGCTGCCCGAATCGACCGCGATCTCTACGATCGCGATTTCGCCGCCTGGTGCGAGGCGTAGGCCGGCGCCTTGCGTGCCGGCAGGCTCGACATGCTGGACGTGACGAACCTCGCCGATGAGATCGACGCCATGGGAAAAAGCCAGCGCCGGGAGCTGCAGTCGCGGCTCCTGCAGCTGTTGCTTCACATGCTCAAGGTCCGCCACCAGCCTGAGCGCGACGGATCTTCATGGCGCGGCAGCATCGCCGTTCAGCGCGCTGAGATCCGCAAGCTGCCGGTGCAGAACCCCAGCCTCCGCCGCTGCCTCCCCGACGATCTCGGCGACGCCTATGCTGACGCGCGCGACGCAGCGGCGGCCGAGACGGGGCTCGCGATCGGGACGTTTCCTGCCGCATGCCCGTGGCCGATCGACGAGGTGCTGCCCGCGCGCAGGGAGTGAGAGCCGTCCTGCAGCGCCTCACGCCCCCGCCTTCGCGCCCCCGCCTTCGCGCCCCCGCCTCACGCCCCTCCGCGTCACGCGCGCGCGGCAGCCATGACCTCGTGGTTGTGGCGGATCGAGGAGACGAGCGAGAGCATGATGCTCTTGAAGAACGTCAGCTCCTCGAAGCGCTTGCGGAACTCGGCCTTCGGGATC
>JAEULF010000309.1 GCA_016793965.1 Alphaproteobacteria bacterium
CCGGACCGGCTGGAGCCGGCCGATGGATGACGCTCCCGGGCGCGGCGGCGGGTCGCAGGCGATCGCGTTCATCGACCTGCAGGCGCAGCGCCGCCGCATCGGACCGCGGCTCGACGCAGCCATCGCCGCGGTGCTCGCGCACGGCCAGTTCATCCTCGGGCCGGAAGTCCGGGCGCTGGAGGAGGCGCTGGCGCGCCACTGCGGCGCCGCCCATGCCGTCACCTGCTCCAATGGAACGGACGCGCTCCTCCTCGCCCTGATGGCGCTGGGGGCAGGGCGCGGCGATGCGGTCTTCGTCCCCGCCTACACTTTCGCCGCCACCGCCGAGGCCGTGGCACTGGCGGGCGCCACGCCGGTCCTCGTCGATTGCCAGCGGGGATCGGCCACGATGGACCCGCAGAGCCTCGCTGCGGCGATCGAGGCGACAGACCGCGGCGGGTCGCTGCGCCCGGCCGGGATCATCCCGGTGGACCTGTTCGGCCAGCCGGCCGACTACCCGGCGATCGGCGCCGTCGCGGCGCGGCACGGACTCTGGATCCTCGCCGATGCGGCGCAGAGCTACGGCGGCGCCCTCAACGGCAAGCGCGTGGGCACCCTGGCCCGAGCGACGGCGACGAGCTTCTTCCCGAGCAAGCCGCTCGGATGCTACGGCGACGGCGGCGCCGTGCTGACCGACGATCCGGCGCTGGCGGCGCTGCTGCGCTCGCTGCAGCAGCACGGGCGGGGAAGCGGCAAGCACGAGCACCTGCGCATCGGGCTCAACGCCCGGCTCGACACGCTGCAGGCGGCGATCCTCCTGGAGAAGCTCGCGATCCTCGACGACGAGCTGGCGGCGCGGGACGCGGTCGCCGCGCGCTACGCCGCAGGGCTCGGCGACGTCGCAACGGTCCCGACGCCCCCGCCCGGGCTCCGCTCTGCCTGGGCGCTCTATGCGGTCCAAGTGACCGACCGCGCACGCGCCGCAGCCCGGCTGGAGGAGGCCGGCGTGCCGACGCGGGTCTACTACGAGCGGCCGCTGCACCGGCAGCCTGCCTACCGCGATTTCCCTTGCGCGCCGGGCGGCCTTGCGCAATCGGATGCGCTGGCTGAGCAGGCTCTCTGCCTGCCGATGCACCCATACCTGGAGGCCGATGCGCAGGATCGCGTCATCGCCGCTGTCCGCAAGGCCGTGGCCTGAACGCGAGCGCGCGGCGCCTCGCCTGCCCATCGAGAGGGAGACCGTGATCAGAGGGCTCGCCGATTGCGTCCGCCTGGTCGCGTCGCGCCGCCGCGTGCTCCTGCGCACGACGGCGACAGAGATCAAGCGGCGCTACGCCGGATCAGCGCTGGGCCTGGTCTGGATCGGCGTCGGGCCGGTCCTGCTCATGCTGCTGCACGCGACCGTGTACGGCGCCGTCCTGCGCGTCAGCCCGCCCGGCATGACGAGGGAGGAGTACGTCCTGCACATGCTGGCCGGGCTGCTCCCGTTCCTCGGCTGCAGCGAGGCGCTTTCGGCCGGGACGCTCTCCCTGAAGGCCCAGCGCGACGTGCTCCTCAGCACGGTCTTCCCCGCCGAGCTCGTGCCGCTGCGCGCCGTCCTTGTCGCAATGGCGGCACCGGCGGTCGGCCTGGTGCTCGTCGCAGTCGCCGATGCCGTCCTCGCCCGCCCGTCAGCCTGGCTTCTCTGCGTGCCGATCGTGCTGCTCCTGCTCGCCATGTTCGTGTCCGGCGTCGCCTGGTTGATGTCCCTCGCCAACCTCGTGGCGCCGGACATCCAGCTCCTCCTCCCCTATGTCTCGATCGTGCTGCTGATCGCGAGCCCGATCGCCTATACCCCGGACATGCTGCCCGACGGGCTGGCGCGGGCGGTATGGCTCAACCCGATCTCCGTCTTCGTCGTGGCGACCCAGAGCCTGGTCGTGCATGACGCATTCCCGCCTTGGCCGGTGGCGCTCGGCTGCGTCGCGCTCGGCCTCGCCAGCTTCACGCTGGGCTGGCGCACCTTCCAGCGGGCCAAGCGGGCCATGTTCGACCATGCCTGACCAGGCGCCGCCGCATGCAGCCGGGGGCGGCGCTGCGGCGGCCGCGATCGCTCTCGCCAGCGTGAGCAAGAGCTACCGCCTCTATGGCAGCCGCCGCGAGCGGATCCTGGACGTCCTCGGCCTGCGCGTCCCGTTCCTGGCGACGGGCAAGTTGAGGGACTTCACGGCGCTGGACGACGTGACGCTATCCATCGAGCGCGGCGAGCAGGTCGGCCTGATCGGCCGCAACGGCGCGGGCAAGACGACACTGCTCAAGCTGCTCACCGGCAACTTCTGGCCGACCGCCGGGACGGTCGGCGTGAACGGCTCGGTCCAGGCCCTGATGCAGATGGGCCTGGGCTTCCACCCCGATTTCACCGGCCACGAGAACCTGCTGCATGCGCTGGACTACAACGGGCTCGCTGCGGCCGAGCGCGACGCGGCCATGGCGGATGCCATCGCGTTCGCCGAGCTCGGCGACCATCTACACCAGCCGCTTAGGACCTATTCCGCCGGCATGCGGTCGCGGCTGCAATTCGCCGCGGCGACGGCGCTGCGGCCCGATATCCTGATCGTCGACGAGGTGCTCGGGGCCGGCGACGCCTATTTCGGCGGCAAGTCGGCCGCGCGCATGGCACGGCTCGCTGCATCCGGCTGCACGCTTGTCCTCGTGTCGCATGCGATGCCGCAGATCTTGCAATTCTGCCGCCGCGTCATCTGGCTGGAGGCGGGGCGCATCGCGATGGATGGGCCGGCGCTGCCGGTGGTGCGCGCCTACGAGGAGTTCACGCACCACCTCGAGGACGCCGCCGAGCAAGCGAGGGTCCGCGGCGAGAAGCGCAGCATCCTGGCAGACGACGCCCTGCGGTCGCGGCTGCTGGACCGAGTGAGATCGCGCGCCGCCGACTCGGAGGACGAGCCCCCCGACATCGACACGACGAACGTTTCGCGCTGGCCGGCAGAGGCAGGGCCGCGCATTTCAAGGTTCCGGCTCCTCGATCACGCGGGCACGCCGTCGCGGCTCCTGCAGTCGGGCGCTCCCGCTGCCTTCGAGATGGACATCAGCGCGGAGCGGGACGGTGCCTGCTCTCTCCGTTGCGCCATCGTCGTGTACCGCGAGGACGGCCAGGTCGCGACCAGGCTCATCAGCGACTACATGGCGATCGAGCTGAAAGCGAGCGCGCCGCGCACCCTCCGCGCGCTGCTGCCGGAGGTGCAGCTCGGCGAGGGACGCTACACGGTGTCCGCGAACCTCTATCGGGTCCTGGACCTGTCGGGCGTCGAGCAAGCCGCTGCCTACGAAACCTTGGCCAGGTTCTTCACGTTCCGCGTGCGCGCTGCCAACCGGGGCGATCCTTCCCTCTACTTCCAGCCGGTGCGCTGGAGCGCCACCGGAGCATGACCGGCACCGGGATTCCGCCTGCGGGCGACGGCCGCGCTCGGCGCATAGCGGCGGGAGCGGAGCATGACGACATCTATGCGCGCACGCGCGCGTTCTGGGACGCGAAGCCTTGCAGTTCCGGCCATGTCGCGCCTGCGCCCGGGACGCGCGCCTTCTTCGCGGAGATCGATCGGCTCTGCGCGGATCTCTACCCCTACCTGCCGGGGTTCATCGACGCGCCGGGGATGGGCGGCAAGCGCGTGCTGGAGATCGGGATCGGCGCCGGCTACGCGCTGCAGCTCATCGCGCGGCACGCCGCCCATGCGCTCGGGATCGACTTGTCGGGGGAGACGCTGCGGCTCAACGCGCGCAGGGCGGCGCTCCAGGGCCTCGACATCGGCCTCATCCAGGCGTCGGTGACCGCGCTGCCTCTGGCCGACGCCTCCGTGGACGAGGTCGTCAGCATCGGCTGCATCCACCATGTCCCAGACGTGCGGCTGGCGATCGACGAGATCCATCGCGTGCTGCGGCCCGGCGGCACATTCAAGGGCATGGTCTACAACAGGAACTCCTGGCGCTACCGCGTGACGATCCCGCTGGCACGGCGGCTCTCCGCGCGCTGGCGCGGCAAGACCGCGCGGGACTGCGTGAACGAGATGTACGACGGCCCTGGGAACCCCTATGGAGAGGTCTACTCGAAGGCGCAGATGCGCGACCTCCTCCGACGCTTCGACCGTCCGGCCTTCGCCGTCCGCAACTTCTCCGGCAGCGACGCGATCCCGCGGTTCGGGCACCGCGTGCCCCGCAATCTCTGGCTCGCCACGTTCGGGCGCCTCGCCGGGCTCGACCTGTACTTCACGGCGGCCAAGCCATGAGCATGAGGACGCCCGACACGAGCGGCGCGCCGCGCCAGGTGCTCCTGCTCCATGCCGAGTCCGCCAGGCACATCGGCACGGTGGCCGCGCATATCCAGGCGCTCGCCACCGGCAGCCGCCACAGGGTCGTCGATCTCGACTGCGCTGCCGCCGCCAGGCAGCCGCTCGATCTCCAGGCATTCGACGTCATCGTCTTCCACTACTCGATCGTCATCGCGCTCCCGGCATACCTGCCGCCGGCCTTCTTCGCGCGCCTGGCAGCGTTCGGCGGGCCGAAGCTGCTGTTCATCCAGGACGAGTACCGCTGGGTCGACAGGACCGCCGAGGCCATCCGCGACCTCGGCATCTCGGTCGTGTTCACCCTCCTGGACC
>JAEULF010000334.1 GCA_016793965.1 Alphaproteobacteria bacterium
CCGGCGAGCGCCACCTGGCGCCCCTCGAAATAGACCGGCTTGAAGATCATCACGTCGGGATGGTGCGTGCCGCCGCGATAGGGGTGGTTGATGATGGCGACGTCGCCCGGCTTGAAGGCGAAGGTCTCGGCCACCGTGCGCGCGGCATAGGACAGCGTGCCCTGGTGCGAGGGCACGTGGTCGGCCTGGGCGATGAGCTGGCCCTTCTCGTCGAACAGCGCGGTCGTGCAGTCCATCTGCTCGCGGATCACGGTCGAGTACGCCGTGCGCATCACCGTGGCGCCCATCTCGCGCACCGTGGCGACGAGATGGTTGCCGACGACCTCGAGTGTGACGGGGTCGATCTTGGTCCGTGCCATCGCTGCTCTCCTCACGCCGCCTTGCGCGCGACCTTGCGCGCGGCGACGGTGGTCACGTCGACGATCATGTTGCCCGAACCGTCCACCTCGAGCCGGTGCTTCGGCCAGAGCGGGATCGAGGAGCCGCGGTCCTCGATGATCGCTGGGCCGACGAGCGCAGCCCCGACAGGCAGGGATTCGCGCTCGTAGACCGGGCAGTCCTGCCAACCTGCGGCGGCGTCGAAGAGCGCCTTGCGGCGGGATTTCGGCGGCGGCAGCGCGGCCCCGCCCGAGGCGCCGAGCGGCGCCAGCGCGGCCTTGTCGACGCGGCCGATCGCCGAGACGCGCAGGTTCACCACCTCGACCGGCTCCGCTTCCGCCGCGTGGCCGTAGAGCCGCCGGTGAGCGTCGTTGAAGCCGGCGCGCAGGGCCGCCAGGTCGACAGGCGCCCCTGGCAATGTCGCGGGGATCCGAACGTTGATCTCGTAGGCCTGGCCGACGTAACGCAGGTCCGCGGAGAGCTCGTGCGCGATGCGGTCCGCCGGGAGGCGCTCGGCCGCCATGTCGCGGTCGACGGCGGCGACCAGCGCGGCGAGCTCGCGCGCGACGTCCGCGCCGGAGGCGCGGTCCAGGTGGACGCGGCGCGACGCCGTGCGCGTGTGCCTTACGTCGGTCATGATCATGCCGAGCGCCGAGAGCACGCTCGGGTACTGCGGGATCAGGATCGTGCGCATGCCGGCTTCCTCCGCGACCAGGCCGGCATAGATGCCGCCCGCGCCGCCGAAGGGGAGCAGCGCGAACTCGCGCGGGTCATGCCCGGCCTCGACCGAGACCTTGCGGATCCCCGCGACGATCGAGGAAACCTGGACCTTGAGCACGGCCAGCGCCGCCTCGGCGACGTCCATGGCCAGAGGGGCCGCCACCTTGCTGGCGAGGGCGCGCTCGGCCTCGGCCTTGTCGAGCCTCATCTCGCCGCCGAGGAAGTAGCCGGGATCGATGTAGCCGAGGCAGAGTGCCGCGTCGGTTCCCGTCGGCTCCGCGCCGCCGGCGCCGTAGCACACGGGTCCGGGATCGGCGCCTGCGCTCTGCGGCCCGACCTTCAGGAGGCCGAGCACAGGGCGCGCGATCGAGCCGCCGCCGGCGCCGATCGTGTGGATGCGGATCTGCGGCACCTTGACCGGGTAGCCGGCGATGCCGCCGTCGGGCGAGAGCTTGATCTCGCCCTTCTCGACCAGCGCGATGTCCGTGCTCGTGCCGCCGACGTCGAAGCCGAGGATGCTGTCGATGCCGGAAGCCTTGGCGACCGCCACGGCGCCGACCACGCCGCCAGCCGGGCCGGAGAGCAACGTGTGCACCGGGTGCGTGCGAGCCTTGGAGAGCGTCATCAGCCCGCCGTTCGACTGCATGATGCCGAAGCTGCCGGCGAAGCCGTGCGCCTTGAGCACGCCGTCCAGCCGCGCGGCGAGCGCCGCGATCTTCGGCATGGTGTAGGCGTTCATCACGGTGGTGGCGGTGCGCTCGTACTCCCGGAACTCGGGACTGACGTCGGAGGACATCGTGACGGCGAGGCGCGGCAGGCGGCGCCCGATGGCATCGCCCAGGCGCTGCTCGTGCTCCGGCCGCAGGAACGAGAAGAGAAAGCAGATCGCGACGGCCTCGACGGGCAGCGCCGAGAGCTGCTCCACGACGCGCTCGATCTCCGCGTCCTCCAGCGGCACCAGGACCTCGCCTTGCGCGGTCACGCGCTCGGCGGCCTCGATCCGCCAGCGGCGGGGCACCAGCGGCTCCGGCTTCTGCAGGTAGAGGTCGAACAGGCGGTGGCGCCACTGGCGCTGGATCTCCAGCACGTCGCGCATGCCCGCCGTGGTGACCAGCGCCGTGGCGGCGCCCTTGCGCTCGAGCACGGCATTGGTCGCCACGGTCGTGCCGAAGACGAAGCGCTCGATGGCGCTCGCGGGCACGCCAAGCTGCTCCTTCATCCGCCGCAAGCCGGCATCGACGGCAGCGCCGGGATCCTTGGGCACGGAGCGGGTCTTGAACGTCCGTATGGCGCGGGTGCGCCGGTCGAACAGGACGAAGTCGGTGAAGGTGCCGCCGGTATCGACGCCGAGATCGAACATCATCCGCTCCTGGACCTAGCTGACGGCAACGCTAGGGCACCGGCACAGCGGACGTCGATACAATACTGGCGGGCGCTTGCGCCGCTGCGCGTCCCCGGCATTCCCGGGGGTTGAACGGAATGCGCCAGCATCGCCAAGAGGATGATCGCGGGCGCACTCCCGCGCGGCGGCTTCCTCGACCCCTGCGGTTCGGCGTCATCCCGGCCGCGCGTGCTCCTGCGCGAGAGCGGCTTCGGCTTCCTCATCCCCGGCGCAAGAATGGGTGTGCGTCGTCGTCCGCGATGCCGCGCGATTGCAGTTGACGGCGCGCGGCTGCCGCCGATCTGATGCCGAGGCGGCCGGCGGCGCCAGCACGCGAGAGGCACGAAACGGGCGGCATCATGAGCGCGACAGTCATCATCCGCGGCGGCCTCGTGCTCGCCCATGCCGACGCCGTGCCCGCACTGCTCGACGTCCAGGTGGTCGACGGTCGCATCACGGCAGTCGGCCGGCCCGGGATGGCGGCACCCGCCGGCGCGCGCGCCATCGACGCGCGCGGCCGCATCCTCATCCCGGGCCTGATCAACGCGCACACGCACAGCCACGGCGCCCTGATGAAGGGCTGCGGCGACTGCTGGAACCTCGAGCTGCTGCTCAACGCGGGTCCGTGGATCACCGGCCATCGCACGGCTGGGGACAAGGCCTTGTCGACCAAGCTCTGCGCCGTCGAGAGCCTGTTGAAGGGCTGCACGACGGTCTACGACCTGTTCGTCGAGTTCCCCGTTCCGACGCCGGAAGGCGCGGTCGCCGTCGGCGAGGCGTTCTCGTCCGTCGGAATGCGTGCGGTGGTGGCGCCGATGCTCGCGGACCGCTCGTTCTACCAGGCGATCCCCGGGCTGATGGATGCGCTGCCCGCCCAGCAGCGCGACGCCGTCGGCAAGTTCCGCTACGCGCCCGGCGAGGCCAACCTTGAGGCCTGCCGGCAAGCGCTCAAGGACTGGCCGCTCGACCGCGACCATGTTCGCTTCGCCATGGCTCCGACCATCCCGCTGCACTGCGCGGACGAATTCATGGTCGCCGCCGCGCGCATGGCGCGCGACTTCGACACGGGCTTCCACACCCATCTCGCCGAGTCGAAGGTGCAAGCCGTCGCCGGCCGCGAGCGGTACGGGCGCACGCTGACCGCGCACCTGGACGCGCTCGGCATCCTCGGGCCGAACTTCACGGCGGCCCATGCCGTCTGGCTCGACTCCGACGACGCGCGCCGCATGGGCGACAAGGGCGCCTCCGTCGCGCACAACCCGGGAAGCAACATGCGGCTGGGCTCCGGCATCGCGCCGGCGCGCGACTTCCTCGGGGCCGGCGTCAACGTCGGCATCGGCACGGACGGCGCCCACTGCTCGGACAACCAGAACATGTTCGAGGCGATGCGGCTCGCGGCCTTCGCGTCGCGCGTCCGGGGCCCGCGCTACGAGCAATGGCTGACGACGCGCGAGGTCTTCCGGATGGCCACCGAGGCGAGCGCCAAGGCGCTGGGCTTCGGCGGCCGGCTCGGTCGGATCGAGACGGGCTACCTGGCCGACATCGTGTTCCTCGACCGGACCAGCGTGAACCTGGTACCGCTCAACGACTTGGTGAACCAGCTCGTGCTG
>JAEULF010000365.1 GCA_016793965.1 Alphaproteobacteria bacterium
GCCGGGACATGGACGACCTCGTCGGGGCCGGCGCCCTTGCGCGCGTCGACGATCTTGATCGCCGTCCCATCCGCGAGCGTCAGCGTGCCCGTGTCGCCCGGCTGGCCGCCGCCCGTCGGGTAGAACACCGTGCGGTCGAGCAGGATGGCGCCCTGCGCCGACGCCGTCACGACGGCGTCGCACGATTTCGCGTAGGCGTCGGCGCGGAAGACGAGCTCGGTCATGGTCTATAGCCAATCCGGTGCGGGGAGGTTCTTGGACTTCAGGAAGGCCGGGTTGAACAGCTTGGACTGGTAGCGTTGGCCGCCGTCGCAGAGGATCGTGACGATGGTCTTGCCGGGGCCGAGCTGCTTCGCCAGCTTCATCGCGCCCACGACGTTGAGGCCGGCCGAGCCGCCGAGGCAGAGGCCCTCGCGCTTCAGCAGCCCGAACAGCACGGGCAGCCATTCCTCGTCCTTCACCTGAAACGAGACGTCGGGCTTGAAGCCCTCCAGGTTCTTGGTGATGCGTCCTTGGCCGATGCCCTCGGTGATCGAGCTGCCGTCGGATTTCAACTCGCCCGTCGTGTAGTAGCTGTGCAGCGCCGCCCCCAGCGGGTCGGCGAGGCCGATGACGATGCCCTTCTTGCGCGCGCGCAGCGCCTCGGCTGTCCCGGCGAGCGTGCCGCCTGTCCCGACGGCGCAGATGAAGCCGTCGACCCTGCCGCCGGTCTGCTCCCAGATCTCCGGCCCTGTGGTCGCGGCGTGGCCGGCGCGGTTGGCGACGTTGTCGAACTGGTTCGCCCAGATGGCGCCGTTCGCCTCCGACCGCGCCAATTCCTCGGCCAGCCGGCGCGAGTAATGGACATAGTTGTTGGGATCCTTGAACGGCACGGCGGGAACCTCCCTCAAGTCCGCGCCGCAGAGCCGCAGCATGTCCTTCTTCTCCTGGCTCTGGGTGTTCGGGATCACGATGACCGTGCGATAGCCCCGTGCGTTGCCGACCAGCGCCAGGCCGATGCCGGTGTTCCCGGCCGTCCCCTCGACGATGACGCCGCCCGGGCGAAGCTCGCCCCTTCGCTCGGCATCCTGGATGATGGCGAGCGCCGCGCGGTCCTTGACCGAGCCGCCGGGATTCATGAACTCGGCTTTGCCGTAGATCTCGCAGCCCGTCGCCTCGCTGGCGCTGCGCAACCGGATCAGCGGCGTCTTGCCGACGCTCTCGACAAAGCCGTTGCGAAGGTCCATGGACGCAGCCCCCGAGCAGTGAGGCGCGCACAGTAGCCAGGTGCTTGGGAACGGCGCAACCGCGCGATTCTCACAGCCGCGCGAGGACGCAGGGCGGGCGTCGCCGAGGCTAGTCGAGAGCGATCGGCAGAGTCGCTGCGAATGCCTGGAAACGGTGCCAGAGCAGCAGGCGGCCGCGCAAATCGAACATGAAGCCGTGCGGATCGCCGGCTCCCACGGTGACTCGGTAGAAGGCCGCCTGGCCGGCGCCGGCTCGATATGCGGCAACCAGGTCGGGCACGCGATGATCCGGCAATCGGGAGTCGCCTCGGGCATAGACCCACAGGCTGGGAACCCGGCTTTCCCCTCCGAGCTTGCGAGCGCTGGCGATCATCGGGTCAAGGTCGCAGGTCTTGTAATGGAACCGCCAGGCTTGAGCGCCGGCAAGGTTCACGACGGCGATGAGTCCCGGCACGTCGCTGCCCGCTAGCGCGAGCATGCCCCATCCGCCGCCTGAGGCGCCCATCGCGACGATTTGGTCCAGCGCGATCGAATCGCTTGGCGCCAACGCCCGGATGACGGCACCGACTTGCGACGCGACCTCCTTGGCGGCCTTGTCGTAGGCAGTGATCTCGCAAGATGCGACGATGTCGGTCGCGATGCCTTGAGAGTTGCCCCAGCCCGGGCGAGCGATGACCAAGGCATTGAATCCCAGCGCGCGCAGGTCCTCTGACCAAATGTCGTAGGATTCGACGCGGAAGCGCCGTCTCTGATTCTCGGCCGGGTTCGTGCCATGCGTCACGACCGCGAGCGGCCGCCTGCCGGCGAGGCGCGCGGGCAGGAACCGGACTTCGACTTGCACGACGCCCTGCCCATCGACCGCGACCGGAACGAGCTGCGTTCCCTCTTCGAGGACGATCGGCACCGGCGCATCGGCGCCGTCAGCCGACGCCGCACCGACCGCCGAGGCAAGGCTGAGAGCAGCAGCAAGAGCAATTGCCGCAGCATGCGCCGTCAACCGGCCGCCGCTTAACTGGGCGCAGTGAATCCTCGACGAATCTCCTTCGACGCGCCCATGGGCCAACCAAGGCCTGGACGATATGCGCTGCCTCGGCGCGACGCGATACGGAGCCATGAGCGGCGCTCCCGGGAGCGCGGTCACTCGTCAGGAAACAGCATCTCGATCCCGAAGATCACCGCGCGGTTCATCTTCTTCTCTTCCTTCGGGCGCGGCGCCGGGGGCTTGCGCGGCTGTGCCACCGTCGCGTCGCCGTGCACGCCCGTGTCGAGGGTGTCGCTCTTGCCGGGCTCGTAGAATCGCGACCGCGCCTCGGTGCTCGCGGGCTCCGCCTTGTCTTGGGCCTCGGACGGTGCAGGCGATGGCGCCGCACCGGATGACGCCGGCACAAGGTTCGCCGAAACGGGGGGCGTTCCAGGCGTCGCGCCGGCAGGCGCATCCTTCGGCGCAGCCTGGCCGGACGCCTTTTCCGCTGAAGCCTCTGGCTTCGCTGCCTCTGGCTTCGCTGCCTCTGGCTTCGCTGTTTCTGGCTTCGCGACAGGGGGCGCAGCCGACGCGGTCTTGCTCTCGCCCTGCGGGAGCGCGGAGTCGCCGGACTGCCCGCCGACGCGTCCTGCCTGCTTGGCGTCAGTGGGCTTGGCGTCAGTGGGCTTGGCGTCAGTGGGCTTCGCTTCGCCTGGCTTCGCATCGCTCAGCTTTGCGTCATCGGGCTTGGCCGCAGCAGGAGCGGTCGCGCGCTTGACCGTCTCGCCGCTGCCTTCGGATGGCGCCTTGCTGGGAGCTGCGTCCTCCGCGGGCTTCTTTTCGGCAGGCGTCCTCTCAGCTGCGGTCGGCGGGACTTGCCGCGCTGCGACGGCGTCGGTTGGCTTCGCTGCGGGCGGTGGCGCTGCCGGCAGGTTCGCCGGTCCGGGCGGGCGCCATTCGTCGGCCCGCCGGGAGATCTCGGCAGCGCGCTCAGGCGACAGCGCCTGGCGCGCGACCTTGGCAAGCGAGGCTGCCTGCTTGACGCCCGACTGCTCGGCGCGGCGCAGCCAGAACAGGGCCTCGTCCGGCGCCTCCTGCCCGTCGCCGGCGCCGTCCAATCCGAGCAGGATGATGCCAAGGCTGGCCTGCCCGAGCGGGTGTCCCCATTCGGCGGCGCGCCTGAACTGCGCGGCCGCCTCCCCGCGATCTTCCTTGGTGCCGACACCTCGTCTGTGCAGCGTGGCCAGCAGGTACATCGCGCCAGGCTCGTTGCGTTCGGCGGCCTCGGAGAGAAGCTTGACGGCGGCTGCCGGGTCGGCAGGCAGGCTGTCCTTGACTCCGCTCAGGGTGAGCCGCGCAAGCATGGTCCTGGCGCGCGGCTGCCCGAGCTCGACAGCGCGGCGCAGCCAGCGGACTGCGGCCTTCTGGTCGCGCGGGACGCCGCGCCCCTCGGCATTGAGACCGGCGAGCACCATGGCCGCGTTCGCGGCGCCGTTCTCCGCCGCCCGCTCGAGCAGCTTGACGGCAGGTCCGACATTGAGGCCGGCTCGCTGGCCCCGCGCGTAGTAGAAGCTCCCCAGCGCCTCGAGCGCGAGCGGGTAGCTCTCTTCGGCCAATCGATCGAGCAGCGGCAGCGCCTGGTCCATCTGCCCGTCGCGCGAATAGGCGCGTGCCAGTTGGTAGCGGAGCCGCGGCGTGCTGCGGAAGAGATCCGCCGCGGTGGCGCAGGCGCGCACGGCCAGCCGCGCCTCGATCTCGTCCATGACGATGCCGGCGGTCACCTTGTTCTCGTCGAGCGGGTCGCCGGCAAGCTTGTCGCAATCCGTCGCGGCTTCGTCGAGCATGGGAATGCGCGCGGCGACCTGCCGGTTCGCCTCGGCTTGCCAGAGGAGCTCGATCTCGCGCGGGAGCTCGTACTCGGCCTGGCTGACCTGCGCGAGGAGCAGGACGCCTCGGTCCGCGCCGCCGCAGCTCGCGAGCAGCAGCCCGACAGCGACGGCAGCGGCAGCTTGGACCGTGGAGCCGAGGCGGGGAGCGGGCGTCGCGATCGACGTCGTGGGCATGGCCAATGG
>JAEULF010000368.1 GCA_016793965.1 Alphaproteobacteria bacterium
GTTCTTCCTGCGGGCGCGCGCCTGCGAGAACCAGGTCTTCGTCGCGGCCTCCGGCCAGGTCGACAAGGAGCCCAAGTCGGGCGTCGCCTATGTCGGTCGCTCGATGATCGTCGACCCCTGGGGCGTCATCGTCGCCCAGGCGTCGGACGCCGAGACCGTCGTGACCTCCCATGTCGACCTGTCCTTCATCGCCGAGGTCAAGCGGCGCTATCCCCTGATGGACCAGCGCCGGCCGGAGCTGTACGGCGAGATCCTGGGCAGGGGCGCCAGCGGCAAGGAAACCGGTGGCAAGGCGGCGCTCGCCGCCGAGTGAAGCGCGCGTCAGGCGCCTCACCTCGCGCAATCCCGCTTCCCGCCGTCGCCGAATGCGGTAGCATGCCGGCAACGGGGGCAGCGTGATGCCCCTCGAGAATCGGCAAAGAATCCAGCGAGGGAGGCTTCCATGATTCGCGTGAGCGCCGCCGCGGCGGCAATGGGTCTGGCGTGCCTGGTCTCCGGGCCGGCTGCGGCGCAGCAGCAGGTCCGCCTGATGACGGGGCCGCAGGGCGGCGTCTGGGTGCCCATGGGCGGCGCCTTCAAGGCGCTCTGGGAGAAGGCCGTGCCGGGCCTCGCCGTGCAGACCCTGCCGGGCGCCGGCATCGCCAACGTCCGCGGCGTCGACGAGGACAAGGCCGAGGCCGGCTTCGGCAACTCGATCACCTCGGTCGACGGCGTCAACGGACTGGCCCCGTTCCCGAAGAAGACGACCAAGGTTTGCCAGCTCGCCAACCTCTACCCGCAGTACTTCCAGGTCGTCGTCCTGGCGAACTCCGGCATCAACGGGCTGAAGGACCTCAAGGGCAAGTCGATCGCCATCCAGCCGCGCGGCAACACGGCCGAGCTGATCACGCAGCACGTGCTGCAGATCGCAGGCATGACCTACGGCGACGTCAAGGCGAGCTTCGTCGCCTCCTATACCGATGCCGCCTCGCTGCTGAAGGATGGGCATGCCCAGGCCTTCACGCTCGGCACGACCATCCCGGCCTCCTCGGTGATGGACGTCGCGAGCGGTCGCGACATCAAGCTGATCGGCGTCTCGGCGGAGGACGTGGCCGCGATGAAGAAGATCAACGCAGGCTACGGCAAGGTCGCGGTGCCGGCGGACACCTACCCGAAGCAGGGCAAGCCGGTGGACGTCATCGGCTACTCGGCGCACCTCGTCGTCTCCTGCGCGCTGCCCGCGGAGATGGTCTATGCCATGACCAAGTCGATCGCCGACAACGTCAAGGATCTCGCGCCGATCAACAAGGCGGTGGAGAGCCTGACGCCCAAGATGATGGCCGAGGACATCGGCGTGCCGTTCCACCCCGGCGCCGCCAAGTTCTACAAGGAGAAAGGCGCGATGTGAGCGCCAGGGCCGCTGCCTTCCGGGCGGCGGCCCGCCTCCCGCCCCCGCCACGGTCGCTCCCGGCTCGGTCGCCATGAACGCCCGCCTGCTGCGCGCGAGCCAGCTCGCCGTCACCGCCATCGCCGTGGCGATGTCCCTCGTCCATCTTTACTGGGCCGCGAGCATCCCGCCCGAGGCGCTGATCTTCCGCGGCCTCCATCTCGCCTTCGCGATGACGCTGGTTTTCCTCGTCTTCGCTCTCCGCGGCGCCAAGCGCGATGGCACGCCGCCATGGTACGACTGGCTCCTCGTCGCTGCCGGGCTCGCGGTCGTCGGCTACGTGTTCGCGAACTACGGCTATTTCGTGAACCGCATCTTCTACATCGACGAGATGACCGTCGCCGACCAGGTCGCGGCGACGCTGGCGATCCTGCTGGTGATGGATGCGACGCGGCGCGTCATCGGCTGGGCGCTGCCGATCACGGCGCTCGTCTTCGTCGGCCATGCGCTCCTGGTCGCCCGAGTCGAGCCGATGCGCTTCCTCGACCAGATGTACATGACGACGGACGGCATCTTCGGGCCGACGCTGGCGGTGTCCGCGTCCTACGTCATGCCTTTCGTGCTGCTCGGCGCCTTCATGGAGAAGAGCGGCACCGGCGCCCTCTTCACCGACTTCGCCCTCGCCATCACCGGGCACACGGCCGGCGGGCCGGGCAAGGTGTCCGTCGTCAGCTCGAGCCTGTTCGGCACCATCTCCGGCAGCGCCGTCGCCAACGTCATGGTCGACGGGCCGATCACCATCCCGCTGATGAAGCGCGCGGGCTTCCGCCCGGCCTTCGCCGCCGGTGTCGAGGCGACCGCCTCGACCGGCGGCCAGATCATGCCGCCGGTCATGGGCGCCGCCGCCTTCGTCATGGCGGAGTACCTGCGCGTCCCCTACTCCCAGATCGTCGTCTGGGCGCTGATCCCGGCCGTTCTCTACTTCGTGGCGGTGTTCTTCGCCGTGCACTTCGAGGCCAAGCGGGTCGGGCTGCTCGGCCTGCCGCGCTCCGAGCTGCCGGTGCTCGGCAAGGTCCTGGCGACGCGCGGCCACCTCTTCGTGCCGATCGTCGTCGTGCTCGTCGGCATGAGCCTGGACTACAGCGCGCCGCTCTGCGCGCTCGCCGGCACGCTGACCTGCATACCGGTGGCGCTGCTGCGCGCATCGACCCGCGGCGCGATCACCTGGCGCACGCCGTTCGAGGCGATGGAGTCCGGCGCCCGCGACGCGCTCAGCGTCGCCATGGCCTGCGCTTGCGCCGGCATCGTCATCGGCTCGATCACGCTGACCGGCCTCGGCATCAGCTTCACCCAGATCGTCATCGGCCTCTCGCAGAACAGCCTGCTGCTCGCCCTGATGCTGACAGCCGTCGCCGGAATCGTGCTCGGCATGGGCATGCCGACGACGCCCGCATACATCGTCATGACGGCGCTGCTCGTCCCAGCGATCGTCAAGCTCGGCGTCGACGCGCCGGCGGCGCACATGTTCGCCTTCTACTTCGCCGTGCTCTCAGCCATCACGCCGCCGGTGGCGCTGGCCGTCTATGCCGCGGCGAGCCTCGCCAAGAGCGACCTCTGGACGTCCGGCTGGGAGGCCGTGCGCATCGGCGCCGCCGGCTTCGTCGTGCCGTTCATGTTCGTCTACGAGCCGGCGCTCCTGATGATCGGCCCGTGGGACCAGGTGCTCACGGCGCTCGCGACGGCGACCGTCGGCGTCGTCGCGCTGGCGGCCGGCCTCTACGGCTACTTCGCCGGCACGCTGCTGCTGTGGGAGCGCGGCGTCGTGCTCGCGGCCGCCCTGCTCCTGATCAAGCCCGGGCTGGAGACCGACCTCATCGGCGCCGCCCTGATCGCCGTCGTCGCGGCCCTGCAGGTCCTGCGCCGACGGGCGGCGCGCGCGGCGTGATCGGGCATCGCCCGCCGGCCGTCGCCCTTGCGCTGCTGCTGGCGCCGGCAGTCGCCGCCGCGCACGGGCTGGAGGGGACGCACGGAGGCGGCGCGAGCGCGGCGCCGCCGCGCAAGCCGCTTGCGCTGATCGCCCCCGCAGCGGCGGCAGCCCATATCCGCATCGACGAGCGCGGCGGCTTCCGCTTCATCGAGGCGGACGGCATCGCCGACCACCCGACCGGGCGCTTCCCCAACCGCGGCAACCCCAACCGGATCAGCGCGCAGCGCTACGCGTTCCGCATGCCGCTGCGCCCGGCCAAAGCGGCGCAGGCGACGCCGGTCGGCCACCAGCTGTTCGGCGTGGCGCTCAACGGCGTGCCCTTCGACGCGGCCACCGCGGAGTACTGGAACGACGACCGGCGCGCGGGGTGGAACTTCGAGGCGCTGTCCGGCGCCGTCGATCTCGGCCTCGACGCCAGCAACGCGCACGTGCAGCCGAACGGCGCCTATCACTATCACGGCGTGCCGATCGGCCTGATGGAGCGCATGCCGCAGCGCGCGGCGCAGCCGGTCCTGCTCGGCTATGCCGCCGACGGCTTTCCGATCTACGGCCCCTTGGGCTGGCGCGACCCGCGCGATGCCCGCAGCGGCCTGGTCGAGTTGCGCCCGTCCTGGCGGCTCAAGGCGGGCACCCGGCCGAGCGGCCCGGGCATCGGTCCTGGCGGCCGCCACGACGGCACCTACGTGCAGGACTACGAGCACGTGCCGGGCTCGGGCGATCTCGACGCCTGCAACGGCCGCGATTCCGTCACGCCCGAGCACCCGCAAGGCACCTACCACTATGTCGCGACCGCCGCTTTCCCTTTCCTGCCGCGCTGCTGGACCGGCACGCCCGACAGCAGCTTCTTCCTGAAGGGACCGGGCGGGCATCGCGGGCCCGGCGGCCCGGGAGGCCGGCCGCCGCCGCCGGGCGGGCGCGGCGGCCCGCCGCCTTTCGGCCCGCCGCCGCGGCAGTAGGCGTCCGCAGCGCCGACCGGAGGGCGCGGCGCCTGTCGGAGCGCCGGCGTCCCGCCGGCAGCGCGGCGAAGCCGCGCTCGGTGCCAAGCGCCGTCAACAGCGCGCCTTGGCACTGCCGAACGGGCCTTCGGCCCGTGGCCGGCGGGACGCCGGCGCTCCGGCGAACTCGCCGCCACAGAGATGTGTGCATGCCCTAGCGCCTTCGCGGGGATGACAAAGGAGAAGCGAGAGCCGGGCCCCACCCCACCCTGTCATTCCCGCGCAAGCGGGAAGCCACAGCACAGCGCGCTCGGTCGTCGTCTCCCGTCGGGTTGCAGCAGCCGCCCTGCGCCTACAGCAGCGCCGCCACCTTCTTGCGCCCAGGGCCATAGGCGTCGGCGGCCTTGTAGAGCTCCTCGACGACGCCGTCGGCGATCGGGATGCCCTTCCGGCGCCGCTCCGTCTCCATGGCGCGCTCGACGTCGCCCGGCGCGCAGCAGGAGGGCGGCACTGCTGCCGGGTTCGCGCCGGCTCAGCGGCCGGTACGCGGCGATTCGGCGGCGCGATGCGCAGCGTCCTCATCGGCTGCGCCCGACCCGTCCGCCCCGTCTGCTGCGATCACCACCCGATTGCGGCCAGTCCGCTTGGCCGTATAGAGGGCGGCGTCGGCGCGCGCGAGGCCGCGCTCGACATTGCCGTCGGCATCCAGGCAGACCGCCGCCCCGATGCTCGTCGTGAAGGTGAGCAGGCCGCGCGCGGTGTCGATCCGGATCGCAGCGATATCGGCGCGCAGCCGCTCCGCCATCACCTCGGCGCCTTGCAGCCCGGTTTCAGGCAGCAGCACCGCGAACTCCTCGCCGCCGAGGCGGCCCAGCATGTCGTTGTTGCGAAGCTTGGCGCCGATCGCCGCGGTCAGCGCCCGCAGCGCCTCGTCCCCGACCGGGTGGCCGTAGGTGTCGTTGATGCGCTTGAAATGGTCGATGTCGAGCATCAGCACCGCGAGCGGCCTGCCGTAGCGGCGGAAGCGCTCCCATTCGGCATTCGCGCGCTCCAGGAAGAAGCGGCGGTTGGCGGCCCCGGTCAGCGGGTCGGAGGTGGCGAGCCGGCGCAGCTCCGCCTCCAAGGTCTTCAGCGCGGTGATGTCGCTGCGCACCATCACGTGCTCGCCGGTCTCCGACACCCGCTCGCGCACGAAGAACCAGCGGCCGTCGGTCGCCTGCAGGGTTGCGGTGATGTCGCTGCCGGAGCGGCGCTCGCGCATCAATGCCTCGAGCCAGGATTCGAAGTCCTGATCGCCGGTGCGGAAGCCGTGGCCGGCAGCATGGGCGCTGCGCATCACCGACTCCAGGGTGCGCCCGGTGATGCCGGCCGGGTCCGCACCGTAGACCGCGGCGAAACCGTCATTGCAGAGCAGGATGCGATCGTCGTCGTCGAGCAGGCAGAAGCCGTCGCCGACCACCAGCGCCGCTTCGCGCAGCCGCGCCTCGGTCTGGCGCAGGGCGGTTTCGGCCTGCTTCTGCTCGGTGATGTCGGTCGCGATGGTGACGGAGCCGCCTTGCGCCAATCGTTCCTCGTGAATGCGCATGACGCGCCCGTTGTCGCGATGGAGCTCGAAGGGGCCGGCGGGATTGCGATGGCGGTCGAGCCGCCATGCGATCCAGGCCTCCTCCTGCCCGGCGGCCTCGGGCATCGTGCCGGCAGCGACCGCCGCGCGCAGATAGGTCTCGTAGGGCGTGCCCGGCGCCAGCGTCTCGGACACGGCCTTGTTCACCTCTCGAAACGCCCTGTTCCCGAAGACCAGGCGGTCCGCCGCGTCATAAAGGACGACCCGCTCCGAGAACGCGTCGATCGCCGCGAGGAGGCGTTCCGACAGCGCCTGCTCCGCCTTTCGGCTGGTGATGTCGTCGATGACGATGAAGCAGTATTCCGGAGCGCCATCGGCGCTCGGCATCAGCATCCCCGAGACCTCGCCCCAGACCTCCGCCCCGTCGGCGCGACGGAAGCACCGCTCCTCCCGAAAGCGCGACGCGCAGCATGCGGAGACGACGTTCGACAGGTACGCATGGAAGGCGCGCGCCTCGTCCTTGGCGTCCGAGCGGTTCTCCCTTGCGGCCGCGAGATCCGCGGCGCCAAAGCCGAGAAAGGCGGCGAGCGCACGGTTGGTCTCGACGGACCGGCCGTCGCGCGTCGACAGCGCCATGCCGATGGGCCCGTTCTCGAACGCGTCCCGAAACCGTCGCTCGCTCGCTTGTCCGGCCAGGTCGGGGATCGGAGGATACTCCAAGCTGGAAGTGGGTCTCTCGCCAGGCCCAGAGGACGAACTTAAGCCGGTACCGGAGGCCGGGCCAGTGGAGCGTGCCAGGATGGCTGTCGGCGAGCCTGTCGGTGCGCATGCTGACGGCGCCGGGCGGCCGGCGTCCGCCGCCCCATGGCGGGCCGCCGCCGCGGCCGTAGCAGCGGCGGCGTTCCGACGGAGGTTGCCGCGACTGCCCGTGGAATGGATCCCCGCCTTCGCGGGGATGACAGTAGAAGCGTCGGAGGACACCAAGAACTGTCATTCCCGAGCAAACGGGAATCCATCGCGCCGTTCTCTCGGTCGTCTGGACCTACAGCAGCGCCGCCACCTTCTTGCGCCCGGGGCCATAGGCGTCGGCCGCCTTATAGAGCTCCTCGACGACGCCGTCGGCGATCGGGATGCCCTTCCGGCGCCGCTCCGTCTCCATGGCGCGCTCGACGTCGCCCGGCAGCAGGACAGGCGCCTTCCTGTCCGACGGCGTGGCGCTGCGCAGCCAGGTCTCCAGGCGCTTCACCTGGGCGCGGTACTCCTTGCCCGTGCCGATGGCGTCGGGGGAGATCAGGATGGCCGTGAAGTTGTTGAACATGGCGCTGGTCGTCTTGTTGCTCGTCGGGCCGCCGGAGAGGGCGCCGGCGAACAGGTCGACCATGGTGGCGAGCGCATAGCCCTTGTGCGCGGCGATCGGCAGCAGCGCGCCGCCGGCGTAGAAGGCGCCGGGATCGGTGCTCGGCTTGCCGTGCTTGTCGACGATCCAGCCGAGCGGGATGCTCTTGCCTGCCGCGTGCGCGAGCTTGACCTTGCCCTCGGCCACCGCCGAGGTCGTCAGGTCGATCAGCACCGGCCCGGTCTTGCCGCCGGGGAAGGCGCAGCAGAGCGGGTTGGTCGAGAGCCGCCGCTCGCGCCCGCCGAACGGCGCCTGGGCCGGCCGCGTCGGGGTGTTGACGAAGCACAGCGCGACGCAGCCTGCCGCCGCCGCCTGCTCAGCCCAGTCGCCGAGCCTGCCGACATGCGCCACGTTGCGGATGGCGACGATCGCCGTGCCCGCCCGCTTGGCCTTGGCGATGCCCTTCTTCATGGCGCGCTCGGTGACGACCTGGCCCCAGCCCCAATCGGCGTCGAGCACGAGATGGCCGCGGCCCTCCGCGATGACCTTCCCCGTGACGCCGGGCTTGATGTCGCCGTCCTTCACCTGCTGCGCGTAGGTCGGCACGCGCAGCACGCCGTGCGAGCTGTGGCCGACCAGGTCGGCGCGCACGAGGTAGCGCGCGACGGTCGCCGCCTCGGCCTTGCGGGCGCCGGCGCGCGCCAGGATCGCCGC
>JAEULF010000399.1 GCA_016793965.1 Alphaproteobacteria bacterium
GCTGCTCTTCCAGGTCGTCATCGACAAGGTGCTCGTGCACAAGGGGCTGTCCACCCTCGACGTGCTGGTCATCGGCTTCATCGCCATCGCGCTGTTCGAGACGGCGCTGGGCTGGCTGCGCACCTACGTCTTCTCGCACACGACCAACCGCGTGGACGTCGAGCTCGGCGCCCGCCTCTACCGCCACGTGCTGCAGCTGCCGCTCTCATATTTCCTGGCCAGGCGCGTCGGCGACACGGTGGCGCGCGTGCGCGAGCTCGACCACATCCGCGAGTTCCTGACGGGCTCGGCGCTCACCCTCGTGCTCGACCTCTTCTTCTGCATCGTCTTCATCGCCGTCATGTGGTTCTACAGCCAGACGCTGACCTTGATCGTGCTGGCCTCGATCCCGCTGTTCGTCCTGCTCTCGGCCTGGGCGACGCCGATCTTCCGCCGGCGGCTGGACGAGAAGTTCAAGCGCGGGGCGGAGAACCAGGCCTTCCTGGTCGAGAGCGTCACGGGCATCGAGACGGTCAAGGCGCTGGCCGTCGAGCCGCAGTTCCGCAACCGCTGGGACGAGCAGCTGGCCGGCTACGTCAACGCCAGCTTCAAGACCATGCAGCTCGCCAACACGGCGAGCCAGACGGCGCAGATGATCTCGAAGATCGTCACCGCGGCCACCCTCTGGGTTGGCGCGCAGCAGGTGATCGACGGCGCGCTGACGGTCGGCGCGCTGGTCGCCTTCAACATGCTCTCCGGCCGCGTCATGCAGCCGATCCTCAAGCTGGTGCAGGCCTGGCAGGAGTTCCAGCAGGCCGGCGTCTCGGTCGAGCGCCTGGGCGACGTCTTGAACGCCCAGACCGAAGTGGCGACCACGCCCAACCGCGCCTCGCTGCCGCGCATCCAGGGCCGCGTGGCGCTGGAGAGCGTCACCTTCCGCTACCGCCCGGACGCGCCTGAGGTGCTGCGGCGCGTCAGCCTGGACGTGCCGGCCGGCCAGGTGCTCGGCATCGTCGGCCCGTCGGGCTCCGGCAAGAGCACGCTGACCAAGCTGGTGCAGCGGCTGCACGTGCCGGAATCCGGTCGCGTCATGGTGGACGGCGTCGACCTCGCCCTGGTCGACACGGCCTGGCTGCGGCGCCAGATCGGCGTCGTGCTGCAGGAGAGCTTCCTGTTCAACCGCACGATCCGCGACAACGTGGCGCTGGCCGAGCCCGGCGCGTCCATGGAGCGCGTGGTCAATGCGGCGAAGCTCGCCGGCGCGCACGAGTTCATCGTCGGCCTGCCGGAGGGCTACGACACGCTGGTCGGCGAGCGCGGCGGCACGCTCTCCGGCGGCCAGCGCCAGAGGATCGCCATCGCCCGCGCGCTCATCACCGACCCGCGCATCCTCATCCTCGACGAGGCGACCTCGGCGCTCGACTACGAGAGCGAAAAGATCATCCAGGAGAACATGGCGCGTATCAGCCAGGGTCGCACGGTGATCGTCATCGCGCACCGGCTCTCGACCGTGCGCGGCGCCCACCGCATCATCACCATCGACAAGGGCGAGATCGTCGAGGACGGCACGCATGCCGAGCTCTTGACCCGCGGCGGGCGCTACGCCCAGCTGCACAAGATCCAGGCGGGGTGAGGCGTGGTCCGGCTTTGCATGAGCGACCGAACCTCCGCCGGCCGCAGCACCCCCACAAGCGTCATCCCGGCCGGAGCGCAGCGGAGAGCCGGGATCCACCGACGAAGCGACGGAACCTCGGCCCGATGGATCCCGGCTCTGCGCGCTGCTGCGCAGCGCTTGTCCGGGATGACGATTGTGGGAGTGGGGCGCATCATGCCGAGCGCCTCGGCGCCTCGTGCCCTTGAGGCGGTCCCATGAGCGCCTTGGCCGGCCTCGCCCGCCACTGGCAGGTCTTCCGCGCCGCCTGGGGCGAGGAGCGCGCGCGGCCGCCGGGGCCGCAGCGCGGGCGGGACGAGCTGCAGTTCCTGCCCGCGGCGCTGGAGGTGCTGGAGACGCCGCCCTCGCCGCTCGGCCGTGCCATCCTCTGGGTGATCGTCGCGGCCGCCGTGGCGACGCTCGCCTGGTCCTGGCTGGGGTGGATCGACGTCATCGCGGTCGCCGAGGGCCGCGTCGTGCCCTCCGCGCGCACCCAGGTGGTGCAGCCCTTGGAGGCCGGCACGGTGCGCGAGATCCTCGTGCGCGACGGCACCTCCGTGCGCCAGGGCGACGTGCTGATCCGCCTCGACCCGACGGTGGCGGCGGCGGACGTCGAGCGCCTGGCGCGGGACGCCATGCAGGCGGCACTCGAATCCGCGCGGCTGCGCGCCATGCTGACGCGCCTGCCGCTCGACCCCGACCGGCCGCCGCCGCCAGCATCCTTCGCCCCGCTGGCCGAGGCCGACCCGGCCATGCTGCGCGTGCAGCGCGCCTTGATGGCGAGCCTGGAGGCCGAGCACCTGGCCAGGCTGGCCGCGCAGGACCAGGAGATCCTGCGCCAGAGCGCGGCGCAGGCGCGCTCGAGGTCGCGCATCGCGCAGCTGGAGAAGGCGGTGCCGCTGGTGCGCGAGCGCGAGGCCGCGCGCCGCACGCTCTACCACAAGGGCCTGGTGCCGCGCCCGGAGTTCCTGGCCTTGCAGCAGGAGCTGGTGGAGAAGGAGGGCGAGCTGGCGTCGGAGCGCCACGCCCAGGCCGAGGCCTCGGCGGCGCTGGGCACGGCCAAGCGCCAGCGCGAGCAGGCCGACGCGGAGTTCGAGCGCCAGCGCCTCTCCGAGCTGCACGAGGCGGAGACCCGGCTCTCGGCGGCGCGCCAGGAGCTGGTCAAGGCGACGCAGCGGCGCGAGCAGCAGGTGCTGACCGCACCCATGGACGGCATCGTGCAGCAGCTGGCCGTGCACACGCTGGGCGGCGTGGTGACGCCGGCGCAGGAGCTCTTGCGCATCGTGCCGCGGGACGAGCAGATCGAGGTCGAGGCGATGGTCCAGAACAAGGACATCGGCTTCGTGCGCGAGGGCCAGGCCGCCGAGGTCAAGGTCGAGACCTTCGCCTTCACGCGCTACGGCGTGATCGACGCGCTGGTGACCACGGTCGGCCGCGACGCCATCCTCGGCGGCGGCCAGCAGGAGACGGCCTCCGCTGGCGGCGGCCAGCCGCGCCGCGCCGCCCAGGAGAGCCGCACCGCCCAGGGCCTCGTCTACCCCGCGCGCGTGCGGCTCGCCCGGAACCACATGCTGGTCGAGGGCCGCCCGGTGCCGCTCGCCGCCGGCATGGCCGTGACGGTCGAGATCAAGACCGGCAAGCGCCGCGCGCTGGAGTACTTCCTGTCGCCCATCCTCCAGGCGACGCAGGAGGCGATGCGGGAGCGGTAGAGCATAAGTATCGTGTCGAATGACTGCGAGTGTTGGCGCCTGATTCAAGTTCAAGGTTTCTTGAGCCACAAGAAGGCAATGAAATCATAGGATTGTCAGGTGCTCGCAGCCAAGACTGGTGAGTCGCGGTGGTTTCCTACCTGGGCGACCAACGATCAGACCAGCACACGGAGGAACGGCAATTCTCGGTGGTTTCCGGCCCCCGCAACCAAATCAAGCCCCTGAAACATAATGATGTTTCAGGGGCTTCGTGTTTCTAGCCCGTGACGCGCCATGTCGGGAGTCAGCAAGGAGTCACCAAATCCAGGCCGGGTTTGACAAACTGGCGCAAGCCAGGGCCGGTGAACTCCAGAGATGTTGCATTCCCATCGGGCAGCGGAACCATGCGCCTGCGGATCCTCTCCGACCTGCATCTTGAGTTCGGCGTCGAGGGCATCGCCGATGGCGATAGGGCGCGCTGCGCGCGCGGCTGTGGACATGCCGCTGCGCGTGGACGTAGCCAGCGCGTCGCCCCCATGCCCACAGCCGCAACCACAGCAGCGAGCGGCATAGGACGAACTTGGAAGGAGAAGGCGCGCCCCCACCTTGACCGGCGATCGCGCTGGTCCCACGGACGGGGTCCGCTTCACGGGACGGTTCTGCCCTCTTGGACCTGAAACGGCCTGGGCGGCGAGACGGTTCGCGTGCTCGGCGGTCGAAGGGGCCGGCCGCGCGATGTCGCTGCCCTACGCCCGCGCCCCCAGCAGCGCGTCGATCTTGGCGAGGAGCCTCTCGAACCGCACGGGCTTGGTGTCGAACTCGTCGGCGCCGGCAGCCATCGCCTTCTCGCGGGCGCCGACCAAGGCGTGCGCCGACAGGGCGAGGACCGGAACGGCAGCGGTGGCCGGATCGGCCTTGATGCGGCGGGTCGCCTCCCAGCCGTCGAGCACCGGCAGGTCGAGATCCATGATCACCAGGTCCGGCCGGCGGCGCGAGACGGCCTCGATGCCGGCCAGCCCGTCGCCGGCGACCGCCACCTCGTGGCCGCGCCGCTCCAGCCGGGCCTTGAGCATGTAGACGTTGTCCTCGTTGTCCTCGACGTACAGGATGAACGCCATCAAGCGATGCTCTCCCTCTCCGGGGCGCCGGCGCGCAGTAACGCCGCCGCCTTGACGTGCCGTCCGACCGCTTCGACGAGGGCCTCGGGCGCCACGGGCTTCACCAGGTACTCGTCGGCGCCGAGCGCGCGGCCGCGCTCCCGGTCATCGACGTTGGTCACGAGGACGACCGGGACGCCGCGCAGCTCCGAATCGGCGCGCAGAGCGGCCAGCAGGTCCCATCCCGAGATCTCGGGCAGGACCACGTCGATCGTGATCGCCGCCGGGCGGGCCCGGCGGGCGAGCTGCAGCGCCTGGCCGGCCGTCTTCGCTTGCAGCACCTCGTAGCCGGCTGCCTCGAGCGTCACGGTGAGCAGCTCGAGGTCGAGGAGGTCGTCCTCGACGACGATGATCGAGCCCTGGTCGGCCGCAAGGCGCTCCTGCCGTCCCCGGGGCGCCGCGGCGGCAAGCTCTCCCTCGGCGACCGCCGGCAGCGCCAGCGAGAACACGGAGCCGGCGCCGAGCGTGCTGCGCACGGTGATGTCGCCGCCCATCAAGCGCGCGATCTTGCGGCTGATGGAGAGGCCGAGGCCGGTGCCCCCGTACCGGCGCGCCACGCTCTGGTCGGCCTGGCTGAAGTCTCGGAACAGGTTGGCGATCTGCTCCGGGGCGATGCCGATGCCGGTGTCGATCACGTCGAAATGCAAGGAATCGCCGGCCCGCCGCACCTTCAAGGTCACGGTGCCGGACTTGGTGAACTTGCAGGCGTTGCCGAGCAGGTTGAGGAGCACCTGGCGCAGCTTGGTGACGTCGGTGCGCATGCTGCCGACGTCGTCCGCGGCGTCGAGCCGGAAGCTGTTGCCGTTGCGCTTGGCCAGGGCATCGACGGTGAAGCCGACGTCCTCCAGGAACGGCGCGAGGTCGACGGCCGCGACCTCCAGCGACAGGCGGCCGGCCTCGATCTTCGACAGGTCGAGGATGTCGTTGATCAGCGCCAGGAGGTGCTCCCCCGCGCGATTGACGCGGCCCAGGGGGTCGATGAGTCCCTGGTCGCTTGCCTCCTTCGCATCCTCCAGGAGCATGCCGGAGATCCCGATGATGGCATTGAGCGGCGTGCGCAGCTCATGGCTCATGCGGGCGAGGAACTCCGACTTCGCCCGGTTAGCGGCCTCCGCCTGCTGCCGTGCCTCGATCAGCGCCTGCTCGACCTCCTTGCGCGCGCGGATGTCCCGCACCGCGGCGATCGCCATGCGGCCCTCGGGCAGGACGATGGCGCTGGCATTCACCTCGACCGGCAGGCTGCTGCCGTCCCGCCGACGGACGAGCAGCTCGGAGGCGAAGATCTCGCGGCCCGGCTCGGCCGACGCGGCGGTCCTGCGCAACAGGTCGGCCAGGTCCTCCGCGACGGACGGCGCGAGAACGTCGCGCGCGCGCGCGCCGACGAGCGCGTTGCGCATCCGGCCGAACAGGGACTCGGCGCGGGGATTCGCCAGGGCGATCCGGCCGTCCGCGTCGAGCAGGAGCATGGCGTCGGGGGCCGAGTCCAGCAGCGCCTGCGTGCGCGCGACTGCCGACCGGATCTCCGTGATGTCGGTCAGCAGGTTCGCCACCATGCCGTCGGGCATCGCGTACCACCGCGATTCGAGGATCCGACCGATCGGCAGCGCGAACTCGACGCGCTCGGGGAGCGCGCTCGCTCGGATCTCGCGGACCCGGTCCGTCGCGAGCGCCCCGGCGTTCCCGTCGCCGAACCAGCCGAACTCCGCCGCCCGGCGCAGCAGCCGCTCGAGGGTCCAGCTGGAGATGTCGCCGACAGGCTCCTCCACGCCGCTCCAGCGGAAGTACCGCTGGCTCAGGAGGATCGGGGCGCCCTCGGCATCGAACACCGCGAACGCCTGCTCGACGGTATCGATCATCGTCCGCAGGATCGTCGACGTCCGCGCGATCTGCCGGTCGCGGGCCTGGATGGCCGCCTCGGCCGCTCGCCGCGCCCTGATGTCCCGGATGGCAGCGACGGCGAGGCGGCTGTCCCCGAACGCGACGGGGCTCATCTTGATCTCGACGGGCATCGAGCTTCCCAAGCGGTCCAAGGCGTCGATCTCGATCGCCTCGCCGATCCGGTCGGCGGGCGCGCCGCCGAACGCGCGATCGAGCGACCCTTTCAAGGCCGCGACGCTGGCGGCGTCGAACAAGCCGTGCATCGCCATGCCGATCAGGTCGACCGCCGGCCGGTCGAACTGCGCCAGCGCCGCGTCGTTGGCGAGAATGATCTTGCCGCCATGGTCGATCAGGAGCATGGCGTCCGGAGCCGCGTCGAGCAGCGCCTGGGTGCGGCGGCCGGCCGCGCGGATCTCCGTGATGTCCGTGACGGTCGCCGCGAGCATGCCGTTCGCCATGCGGTACCAGCGCGCCTCGCGCACCTCTCCGGCGGCCGACTGGTACTCGAAGCGCTGCGAGCCGGCGAGCGCGCGGACCTGCTCGGCGCGCTCCCCGGCTGTCCGGGCATGGTCGCCGCCGCTACCGTACCAGCCCCGCCGGGCCATGCGCTCCGCCACTGCCGGGAACGTCATCGCCCGATCGGCGATCTGAGCCGCGGTGAGGCCCGCTCCGTCGAGATAGCGCGTGTTGGCCAGCACGATGCGGAGGTCCTGGTCATAGACGGCGATGCTCTGATCGACGGATTCAACAAGCGTCCGGAGGATCGTCGTCGTCTCCTCCAGGCGGCGCTCGTGGTCGCGCAGCGCCTCCTCCGCGGCCTTGCGCTGGCGGATGTCGCGGAGCGCGAGGATGGTCATGCGCCCGCTGCGCATCTCGACCCGGCGAAGGTTGACCTCGACCGGGATGCGGCGACCGCGCGAGTCGAGGATCGCGCATTCCGCAGCCGTCTCCTGGATGTCGGCGAGCGGGAACCGGACCGCCGCGAGGATCTCCTCGCCGCCGGCCGGATGTCCCTCCGTGCTGACGAGGGGCTCGAAGGGCCGGCCGACGAGGTCGCTGGCCGGGCGACCGAACAGGGCCGATGCCTGGGCCGTCGCGAGCGCGATGTTTCCGGCCCGATCGACGAGGAGCATCGCGTCCGGCGCCGCCTCGAGCACCGCTTGGACCCGTCGTCCGGCGGCCTTCGCCTCGGTCACGTCGACGATGCTGACGGCCAGCATCCCGTTCGGCATGAAGGACCAGCGCGCGACCATGTCGCGGCCGTCCTCGGTCCGGACCTCGCGGGTGAGCTTGGCGTGGCCCGGCACCATCTCGGCGAGCCGGGCGCGCGCGCGCTCGGCCGGGTTGCCGGGCCCGTAGCGGCCCCGAGCCGCGAACTTGGCGATGACGCCGTCCAGCGTGACGCGCCTCGTTGCCAGGTCATCCTCCGCGGCGCCTATCGAATCCAGGTACTTGCTGTTGGCGATGATCAGGCGTCGGTCCTGATCGTAGACGCCCAGCATCGGCTCGACCGCCTCCATCATGGCGCGCAGGATCACCATGGTCTCGGCCGCCTCCCGCTCGCGGGCGCGCAGCGCGGATTCGGCCGCCTTGCGGGCGCTGACGTCGCGCAAGGCGGCGATGGCCATCCGGCCCTCGGGGAGATCGATGGGCCGCAGGCTGATCTCGGCAGGCAGGGCCTTGCCCGTCGGACGCACGGCGACCTCGATGCCGGCGAAGGTGACGTCGCCTTGCCGCGCTTGGATCACGGCGTTCGCCATGGCCGTCGGGGACCGGCTCTCGTCGCCGGCGACATGCCGCTGCACGGACGTCCCCAGCAGGGATTGCCGCGGCGTCCCCAGCAGCCTCTCCGCCTCGGCATTGGCCAGGACGATGGTCCCGGAGTCGTCGAGCAGGAGGAGCGCGTCTGGCGCGGACTCCAGCACTGCCTGCAGGCGCGCCTCGGACCTCTTCGCCTCCGTGATGTCCGTCACCGACGCGACCGACATCCCGTTCGCCATGCCGTACCAGCGGACCTCCCGGATCGTGCCGTCGCGGCTGGAGAACTGGCGGCGCTGCCCCTCGCGCGCCTCCTTGATCTCTTGCAGCCTCCGGTCGATCAGCGCCGGCGCGTCGCCGTCGCCGTACCAGCCATCCGCCGCTGCGATCGCGGCGAGGGTCGCGACGGTGACGCGGCCCGCGGCGACGTCGGCGTCGTCGAGACGGAAGATCGACCTGAACTGGGCATTGCAGAGAACGATCCGCCCGTCGGCCTCCAGCAGCGCGAAACCGTGGTCGACCGCCTCGATCATGCTCCGGAGCTGGGCCGAGCGCTCCGCGAGGGCGACCTGGACCAGCGCCAGGGACGCCTCGGCCTTCCTCCGCTCGCCGATGTCCCGCACCGACGCGACGACCATCGCGCCCGCCGGCATGGCGACGGCGGCAAGGCCGACCTCGACCGGTGCCGTCCCGTCGGGTCCGAGCGCGTCGAGCTCCGCGCGCAGGACGGGCGGCGACGTCAGCGTCTGGACGAAGGCCTGCCGCAGGAGCGCGGCGAGCCTGCCGCGCGATGCGTCGGCGAACAGCGTGTCCGCCGGCCTTCCGACCAGCTCGTCGCGGGCCGCCCCGAAGAGCTGCTCAGCCTGCGCGTTCGCCATCTCGACGGTTCCGCCGCTGCCGATGAGGAGCATGGCGTCCGGCGCGGCCTCGATCACCGCCAGCGTGCGCCGGGCGGCGAGCTTCGATTCCGTGACGTCGGCGACGGTGGTCAGGACCAGGTCGCCGGCCATTGG
>JAEULF010000452.1 GCA_016793965.1 Alphaproteobacteria bacterium
TCGAACTTGCCAAGCACGGCATTCGCGTCAACAGCATCTCACCGGGCTCGACCATGACCGACCTGATGAAGCTTTATGACGAAAAGATGCTCAAGGACATCCTCAACGGCTCGACCGAGAAGCATCGCATCGGGATCCCGCTCGGCCGCTTTGCCGCGCTGGAGGACCATGCCAACGCCGTCGGATTCCTGGTCAGCGATGCTGCCCGCCACATCACCGGGCAGAACCTCGTGATCGACGGCGGCCAGACGCTCGCATGAACCGCACCGTCCTCGTCACCGGGGCGTCCTCAGGCATCGGCGAGGCATGCGCGCGCACGTTCGCCGCGGCCGGAGATCGGGTCGTCCTGGCCGCGCGTCGCCGTGACCGGCTGCAGCGGCTGGGAGCCGAGCTCGGCACAGGAGCGATCGTCGCCACGCTCGATGTTTGCGATCGTGCCGCGGTCCAGACGGCGCTAGCGAGTCTGGCGCCGCCGTTTGACGCGGTAGACGTCCTTGTCAACGCGGCGGGCCTGGCGCTCGGCCGCGATCCGATCCACCTGGCGGATCCGGACGATGGGCGCCGCATGGTCGAGACGAACATCAATGGGATGTTGCACATGGTGCAGGCCGTGCTGCCGGGAATGGTGGCACGCGGTCGCGGCGACGTCGTGCTGATCGGCTCGATCGCGGGATCGCGCCCCTATGCGGGCGGCAATGTCTATGGCGGCACCAAGGCGTTCGTAGCGCAGCTCGCGGCCAATCTGCGCGCCGAGCTGCGCGGCACTGGGGTTCGGGCGACGTTGGTCGAACCCGGCACGACCTCGACGGAGATCTTCGCGGTGCGCTTCAAGGGGGACATGGAGAAGGCGCGGGCGGCGACGGCCGGTTTGCGCCCGCTTTCCCCGGGCGACGTGGCGGAGGCCGTGCGCTGGTGCATCGACCGGCCGGCCCATGTCACCCTCAGTCGCCTCGAGATCATGCCGAGCGACGAAGCACCGTCGCTGCTCGGTGCGCGCATCGAGTGAGTCGCAGCGGCCCCCGACGCCGCACTGCGGCCGGCGCGGCGCCGGCGCCTTATGTCAACAATTGTCAAAGTCGAGAGCAGTGCCGAGGCTGCCCGTGGTCGAGCGGCGGATGGAGATGCAGCCATGTCAGCTTCCAAGCGCAAAGGGCTCCTGGACAGCGACGTCGCCCGCTATGCAGAGGAGGGCCTCATCATCCCGAAGCTTCGGGTGCCCGGGGACCTGCATGACAGGATGCGGGCGGCCGTCGATCGGCTGCTGCAGGACAATCCCGAGGTGGCACCGGAGTACCTGGTCGGCCCGCATATCCGGAAGGTAGGCAAAGATCCGGCTATTGCCGACGCGTTCCTGTCGTTTGCCCTCGATCCCTTCTTCCTCGATCTGGTGGAGCAGGTCCTCGGCCGCAACTTCGCGCTCTGGAGCTCGGGCGTGTTCTGCAAGCTGCCGGGGGTCGGGCGCGAGGTGCCCTGGCACCAAGACGGCAAGTACTGGCCGATCCGTCCGCTTGCCACCTGCTCCGTCTGGGTCGCGATCGACGATTCCAAGGTCGAGAATGGTTGCATGCGCTACATTCCAGGGTCGCACAAGCGCGAGCTCGTGGAGCATGTCGAGGACACGCGGCCGCTCCTGGTGCTCAATCGCGTCGTCGATCCCGCTGCCTTCGACGCGAGCGCAGCAAGGGACGTCGAGCTGAACGCCGGCGAGCTCTCGATGCACGACGTCTTCCTCATTCATGGATCCAACGCCAACAAGTCAGCGCGCCGGCGCGCGGGCTATGTCATGCGCTACATGCCGACGACGTCCGTCTACGATCGCACGATCGACCCCGGTCAGAGCTCCTCGATCGGCGTGTCCGAATTCGCCCGCCGGCCGATCTGGCTCGCCCGGGGCATCGACGTCAGCGGCCGAAACGACTTCGCGCTCGGTCACGATCGGCCATACGCCGGCAAGCCCGTCGACGAGTGACGGCGGCATTGCGCGAGAGGTCAGCGAAGCGCCTTGGCGATCACGCCGCACATGGCCTGGAACTCGGCCTCGGCGACCTTCGACAGCGAGCGGTACCGAAGGAATTCGTGGGGCATCGTCTCGGCATTGCGATGGTCCACCGCCACGCCGGCTGCCCGGAGTCGCTCGACGAGCGCCACCCCTTCGTCGTGGAGCGGGTCGTGGCCTGCCGTGACGACGAAAGTCGGTGGCAACCCCTCAAGACTGCCTGATCGCAGCGGCAGCGCTCCTGCAGCGGCGGACGTGCCGCCCGGGAGATAGTGCCGCAGGAAGTATTCCATCATCGCCCGGGAAAGATAGGCAGAGCCCGCCGTGTCGGCGTAGGACGGGCGCGTCGAATCGCCGTCCGTCACCGGATAGGCCAGTGCCAGCAGCCGAAGCCGGGGGACACCGGCAAGGCGCTGCGCGGCGCCGATAGCGAGCGTGGCGCCAGCGCTGTCGCCGCCGACCGCCAGCCGCTCCGGGTCGATGCCCAGCGCCGACGCACGGCCGACTGCCCAGCGCAGAAGGCCCAAGGCATCGTCCTGGGCCGCCGGGTACGGGTGCTCGGGTGCCAGCCGGTAGTTGGCGGCGATGACGGTGCAGGACGCGGACGCGCAGATGCCGGCGCAAACGGGATCGTGGGTCACGATGCTGCCGGCGACGAACCCGCCGCCGTGCAGCCACAGGATCGCGGGGTGCGGGCGATCGCCCTTCGGGCGGTAGATGCGGACAGGGATCGCAGCTCCGGGAAGATCAGCGGTCAGATCCTCGGCCGTCACGCCGGGCGGGTGGAACGGGTTCGATCGCTTCGCCGCCGTCTCGACGATCGACCGGAACTCCTGCGGCGTCAGCTCCGGGATCGGCTTCGGGAAGAACGTGACGATCTTCGGGGCGAACCGCTCTAGCGGCGGATCCAGGGCCATGCGTCAGGTCTCGATCTCGGCCACCGCGTCTCCGATCTTGACCATGACGCCGATCTTCACCAAGTGGCGTTTCACCGTCCCCCCGGCATCGGCGTTGACCTCCAGGTTGCCCTTGTCGGTCTCGACGACGAGCAGCGGCTCGTCCTTGTCCACGGGCTTGCCCTCGGGCACGAGCCATTCGGCCATCTTGGCCTCCTCGATCGTCTGGCCGAGCGGAGGCAGCTTCATCACATGCGGCATGTCGGCAGCTCCTGTCAGCGCAAGGTCGCCTGGACGGCGGCGGCGATCTGCTCTTCGTCCGGGATGTAGGCGAGCTCGAGCGCCTGATTGTAGGGCACCGGCGTGAACGGGGCGCCGACCCGCTGCGGCGGTGCCTTGAGGTCCTTGAAGGCATGCTCGACGACGGCGGCGACGATCTCGCCGCCGGGCCCGCCGAAGCGGCAGGCCTCGTGGGCGACCACCAGGCGCCCGGTCTTGCGCACGGACGCGATGATCGTGTCGATGTCGAGCGGCGAGAGCGTCACCGGATCGACGACTTCCATCGAGATGCCCTCGCGGCCCAGCTTGCGCGCGACCTGCAGCGCCTTGCGCACCATGGCGCCGGTCGCCACCACGGTCACGTCCTTGCCCTCGCGTTTCACGTCGGCCTTGCCGATCGGCAGTGTGTAGTGCTCCGCCGGCACGGGACCGGACAGGAAGTAGAGCTGCTTGTGCTCCAGGAAGATTATCGGGTTTGGACTGCGAATCGCAGAGGTCAGGAGGCCCTTTGCGTCATAGGGCGTGCTCGGCATCACCACCGTCAGGCCGGGCACGTGCATGTACCAGGCCTCTAGGCTCTGCGAGTGCTGCGCCGCCAGCCTGATGCCGGCGCCCAGCGGCGAGCGCAGCACCATCGGCACCGTCGGTTTGCCGCCGAGCATGTAGCGGATCTTGGCCGCCTGGTTGACGAGCTGGTCGACGGCCAGCGTCATGATGTCCATGAACTGGATCTCGACCACCGGGCGGGCGCCGCCGAGCGCGAGGCCGACGCCGAGGCCGGTGATCGCCTGCTCCGAAATTGGCGTGTCGCGGCAGCGCGCCGCGCCGTATTTTGCCTGGAGGCCCGTAGTCACGCCGAACACGCCGCCGCCCTCGCCGACGTCCTCGCCGAAGACGATAATCGAGGAGTCGCGCTCCATCTCCGCCATCAGCGCCTCGTTCAGCGCTTGCGCGTAGCTGATCTGGCGCTTCTCGTCCGCGGCACTGCGCGGCGGCGGCGTCTGCTCGTACGGGTCGTCGCAGTAGATGCCGGCGAGCAGCTTGTCCCTGGTCGGATCGGCGGCAGCCTCGGCGACCTTCACCGCGACCTCGATCGCCTTTGACTCCTCTGCGTCGATCGCGTCTACAGCGGCGCTGCCGAGGCCATGGTCGTCGGCGAGCAGGGCGCGGTTCTTGGCGACGGGGTCGCGCGCCTTCCACGACGCGATCTCCTCCGGAGCCCGCTTGGGGCGGTCGTTGCGCAAGGAGTGTCCGAGAAAGCGGTAGGTCTTGCACTCGATGAAGGACGGCCCGTCCCCGCGTCGGGCGCGGGCGATCGCCTTGCCGACCGCTGCGCGGACCGCGTCGACGTCCATGCCGTCCACGACTTCCGACGGCATGCCGAAGCCGGCGGCCTTGGTCGCGATGTCCGGCGTAGCCTGCGTCTCGTGGTAGCGGGCAGAGAGCGCGTACTGGTTGTTCTCGCAGACGACGATCAGCGGGATTTTCCAGATGGCGGCGAGGTTGAGCGTCTCGTAGAGCAAGCCCTGGTTGGCCGCTCCGTCGCCGAGGAACCCGATGCCGACGCGATCCTCGCCGCGTAGCTGCGCCGCCATGGCGGCGCCGGCAACATGCGGGATGCCGCCGGCCACGATGCCGTTGCATCCGAGCATGTTGAGGTCAAGCGCGGCGATGTGCATCGAGCCGCCCTTGCCGCCGCAGTACCCGTCCTCGCGTCCCAGCAGCTCCATCATCATGCGGCCGAGGTCTGCACCCTTGGCGATGCAGTGACCGTGGCTGCGATGGGTGCCCGCGACGTAATCCTCCTTCCGCAAGTCGATCAGCGCGCCGACGGCCGTCGCTTCCTGACCGACGCAGGGATGCGCGGTCCCGTAGACCTTGCCCTCCTGGAACAGCACGGCGAGCCGTTCCTCGAAGAGCCGGATCCGCTTCAGCTTCCGGTAGACATTCAGGCGATCCTCAAGCGCATCCTTGTTGGCGGGCGAAGCACTGCGGGCAATCGTCGCGACCATCGGGGGGGCTCTCTCGGCTGGGCGGCAGGGCACCGCGCGAAGCAGGTGGCGGATGATATTGTCGACAATGGACAATTGGCAATGCCTGCGACGATGGCACGCGATCGCTCGGCATGCGGGGCAATAAGCCGCGGCCGAGGATGCACCACTCTGCTCGACGTCGTCGTGTCATTTTCTTGTGTCGACAATTCTTTGTTGACAGAAGTTGCACGCTCGCGGAATAGAGACTGCCGCGACCTCCAAGGGGACTCACGGCATTGCGTTCCTCGCCCTCTCCTGCATCCCGAGCGTCCGCGCAACCGGCCGATGACGAAGGGTCGCCGACCCTGGCTCTCGCCAATCGCATGGAGCGGATGCGCGCGGAGGGGCGGGTCGTCTTCAGCTTGTCGACGCCGCAGTTCCCGGCGCGCGACCTCGCCCCGATGGTGTCTGGCCCGCTCAACGCCAAGCTCGGCGACCCGCGCGGCCAACCGGAGCTGCGGCATGAACTCGTGCCTCGGCTGTACCGGCACTGGCCGCACGCTGCAGCGGAATCGATGGTCACTGCGGGCGCGAAGGCGGCGCTGTTCCTGGCGCTGAAGTCTCTCGGTCGCCCGGGCGAACAGGTGGCGATCGTGGCGCCCGCCTGGCCCAGCTACCAAGCGCTTGCCGACGCGGCAGGATTGCAATCCCGCCTGGTGCCGACGTCGACAGATGATTTCGCTCTGTGGCCGGATTCGCTGCAGCGCCATGCGACGACTAGCCGCCTCGTCGTCCTCAGCCATCCGAACAACCCGAGCGGCCGAGCATACAGCCGGGACGAGATCGATGCGCTGATCGCGTGGTGCGGCAAGGGCGGGCGCTGGCTGATCCTCGACGAGAGCTTCTCCGAGACCGTCGAGGATGCCGCTTACTTCGAGCCCAGGGCGAACTGGCCGTACGAGCGCCTCGTCGTCGTCAACTCGATGTCCAAGAACTACAATCTGCAGGGCATCAGGCTCGGCTTGGCCGTCGCGCAACAGGCGCCTATCGATGCCATGAGCCGCCTGCAGCTCGGCATCTTGTCGCCGCCGAGCCGCCCCGTGCAGGATCTCGTGGTACAGATGGCGCGGGGCGGGCACCTGCAGCCGATTGACGTGCGTGCCGCGCGCGCCGCAACTCGATCCTTCATCGCCAAGATGGCGGATTGGTCTTGCGTCCCGACGTCCGGCACATTCTATCTGTTCCCGAAAGTGCCGCAGCTCGCGCAGCGCCTCGTGCGCTGGGAGACTGAGGCGAGCCTCTTCGGGCTGCCGGGCCACCACTTCGGCGATGCTTATGCCGAGCATCTTCGGCTCTGCTTCTATCGCCCGGCTGCGGAGCTTGAGGAGATCTTCTCACGCCTCTGTCGCTCGTCCTGATCCGGTTGCACCGCCGATCCGTCGCCGGACGCGAAGTCGCCTGCGCTTGACGCGGAGAGGTGGAGCGGAGAGGCTGGGCGACGATGAATCCCCTGCCGAAGACCATCCCCTATCACATCTTCGAGTCGCTGCGCCTCGGCATCATCCGCGGCATATACCCGCCCGGAAAAAGCTTGCGCGAGCAGGAGCTCGAAGGCCAGTTCGGCTCAAGCCGCGGCCCCGTTCGAGAGAGCCTGCGCCTGCTCGAGCTCAAGGGCCTGGCGGTGCATACGCCGCGGCGCGGCTTCCGCGTGCCGACTTTCAGCGACAAGGACCTCGGCCAGCTGTACGAGCTGCGCGCCCAGCTCGAGTGCATGGTGATCGATGCGCTGAAGGACCAGCCGATCGCCGAGATCTGCGCCTCTCTCAGGCAGAATCTCGACGTCATGGAAGTGCACTTCAAGAACGGGGATCTCGATCGCTACTTCGACGAGAACATCCGATTCCACGAGATCATGATCGCCGCAGCCGGCAATCAACCGCTGCGGCGCGTCCTCGACATCATCAACGAGATGTCGTTGCCGATTCGCTACTTCGTCATGTCCCGCAAGTTCTCCGAGGGCCGCTCGATCAAGTACCACCGCCTCATCATCGACCATTTGAAGCGCAAGGACTTCGCCAAAGCCAAGAAGATCACGGAGGTTCACATCCTGGAGAACCTCGATTTCGTGCGCTCTGCCTACGCGAAGGCCTTCGGGGCCGCCCTGGAGGAGTGAGCATTCAAGCAGCGGCCGGCGGGGCCAGGCGGCTAGACATAGGCGATGGCGTCAAGCTCAAGCAGCGTGCCGTGGCCGATCTTGGTCACGGTCATCGAGGTGCGTCCCGGGCGGTTCTTCGGGAAGTACTTGCCGTAGACGGTCTCGAAGCCGGCCTTGTCGGCGAAGTCAACGAAGAACACGTTGACCTTGAGAACCTTGTCGAGAGACGAGCCGGCCTCCTCGAGGATCGCCTTCAGCGTCTGGAACACGCGCTCGGACTGCGTGACGATGTCGCTGCCGGCGAGTTTGCCCGTCTTCGGATCCTCCGCCGCGATGCCGCCCGTGAAGACGAGGTTGCCGAGGCGCCAACCCTGGGCGAACGGGTAGACGTGGTTCGCCATGCTCCCCGGCGCGTCCTTGGCCACGATCTTCACGGCGCGCAGCCCCGCCGGTGCGCTGCGCGACTTCGACCGGGCCGCAGCGGGCCGCTTCGACGCGGCGGTCGGCTTGCGCGCTGCCGACTTCGCGGCCTTCGCGGGTGAACGGCGGCTGACCTTCTTCGCTGCCATGCCTCACTCCATCTCCGTGTGATGCCAAGCGTTCCGCTCTGGGCTCGGCTCGGATGAACCGCCAGTGCCGTGCCCTGCCGCGGTCATGGCGGGTGCTGCGCACCGCGGATCGCCTTGCAAGCGCTACTGTCGGCTGATAGCGTATTTTGTCGACATTGCGCAATGGCCGGCCGCATTCGCCCCTATCGCGGGACGCAGCGCTGCAACCCTCAAGCGTGCAAGAGCCGGCGGCTGGGAATCGAGCAACCGAGCAGACAGGAGCATCACCGATGGGATGGATTGAGAGAGTGCCCGCAGGCGCCGCGCTGTCGGCGCTGGCGCTCGCCGCCTGCTTCGCTCTTCCCGTGCCGACTGCCGATGCGCAAGGCCAGATCAGGTTCGGCGGCACGTCCTCGCCGCCGAGCATGGTCGAGATGCCGCTTTACGTCGCGTTGGATCGCGGATTCTTCAAGGCCGAGGGCGTGGATGTCGCGATCTCTGCATTCACTGGGGACCCCATCGCCCAGCGCGCGCTGATCGCCGGCGAGGTGGACGTGGTGAACACCAATCTGTCGACGACGATCGCAGCCGTCTCCAACGGCGCGGCCGTGAAGGCCGTCGCGTCGCAGGTCACTAAGCTCACCTACCTCTTCATCGCCCGGAAGGGCATCGCTTCGGTGAAGGACCTGGCCGGCAAGTCCATAGCGGTCTCGGCTCCCGGCGCCCTGTCCTACCATGTGCCCC
>JAEULF010000005.1 GCA_016793965.1 Alphaproteobacteria bacterium
AGAACAATTCGCCCAACCTTGAGGCCCGGCAACGGGCCTCTTGGCTTTTCGGGCGCGACCCTTCAGCGTGAACGTCTCGGTCGAAGACGCCGCACGCGCCGCTGACCTCTTGCATGGTCTCGATGGGGATGCTCGGAATCACGCTTGCTCGACGTTGCCTCGCGCTTCTTGCTGTCGCGTTTCTCAGCGCGATCGCGCCCCCGTCCGCTGCGCAGCCGGCCGCCGCCGCGACGCGGTGGAGGGCGGTGCTGGTCGCCGGCGACGATTCGAGCCCGGCCTTCGACAACGGCGTCGATGCGCTGGCGCGGCTGCTGACGGCGCAGGGCGTCAGCGACATGCGCATGCTGACCGCCAGCTACAAGCGCTTCGGGCCCGAGCGCGGCTGGGCGACGCGCGCCAACCTGGCGACGGCGCTCGCCGGCATCGCGCCTGATGAGGGCGAGGGCTGCCTCGTCTACATGACCTCGCATGGCGAGGAGCGCGGCCTCTACCTCAGCCGCGACGCCGGAGGGCTGCTGACCCCGGAATCGCTCGCCGCCATGCTCGACAGCGCCTGCCGGCAGCTTCCGACCATCGTCGTCGTGTCGGCCTGCCATTCCGGCGCGTTCCTGAAGCCGCTGGTCGCGCGCGACAACCGCATCCTGCTGACCGCCGCGCGCGCCGACCGCGCCTCCTTCGGCTGCTCGCCGACGGACGAGCTGACCTTCTACGACCGCTGCTTCATCATGTCCTTCCCGCTGTCCGACGGCTGGCCGGGGCTGCATCGCGACGTCGCGCGCTGCGTCGGCGCCGCCGAGCAGCGGCTGACGGGGATCGAGCCCTCCGAGCCGCAGGCCTTCTTCGGCCGCCTGGTCCGCGCCCTGCCCCTGCCGGGCTTGCGTTCCGGCGGCCGATCTCCCAACGGCTGAACCCCCCGGCGGCGCCGGTCAGCGCGCGGCCAGGCGCGCGATCTCGGCGGCGACGCGCCCGTCCTCCCACAGGCCCTCGCCGGTATTGTGCCCGGCCCCGGGCACGGCGCGGAACGTCGCCGGCACGCCCCGCGCGGCGAGGGCGGCGACGTAGTCGCGGGCGAGGGAAGGCGCCGTGTTGTCGTCCGCCGTCCCGGTCAGCGCCACGACGGTCGTCCCGGCCGGGACGGCGCCGGCGACATCGTGCGGCGACAGGCTGGCGCGCCATTCGCCGCGCCCGCCCTCGCGGCGCCAGCGCGGCACGTCGCAGGGGCAGGAGAGCAGCACGGCCGCGTCGATCAGCCCGGGCTTGCGGCCGATCAGCACGCCGGCCGTCGCCGCGCCGCCGGAATGCCCGACGACGACGAGCTTGCGCGCCTTGTGGAACGCCTTGAGCGCCGCGAGCGCGTCGCCGATCGCGTCGATGGTGGCCGGGGTGTAGTGGTCGCGCCGGCCGTTGTGCGAGCCCTCCGACCGCCGACCGGCCGCGTCCTCGTAGCCCGGGCGATACAGCGCCACGGCGACGAGGTCGCCGCCGGCCTCGGCGAAGCGCCGGGCCGCACGCGCGAGGTAGTCGGCCGGGCCGCCGCGCGACACGTCGCCGTGCAGGAAGGCCACCAGCGCCGGCGCCGTCGTGCGGCCGGGTGCCGGGTAGGTCGCCACGGCGAGGCAGAGGCTGCCGCCGCGTGCCCAGGCGGTGAGGTCGGCGTCCGTGCAGGCCGGCTCACTTGCGCGCGCGGGCGCTGCGGCGAGCAGCAAGGCCAGGACGAGGGCCGCAAGGCCCGTCGCGCGGTGCGGCATCGTGCTCCTCTCCTGGTCGAGCCGGATCGGCGGCCGGTCACCGGCGCGCGCGCCGCTCCGGCTTCGGCTTCGCAAGTCTTGCCCGCCGCGCGGCCGCGAGCGCCGCCTCGGCCCAAGGGCGCATCGTCGCGGCGTCGTCGAGCGCGTCGAGCGGGGGCTGGTAGTAGGACATGACCGCCCGCTGGCGCCCCTTGGCGACATAGGTGAAGGGCGGCAGGCCTGCCGTCTCGTGCGCGCCCCGGTTGGCGTCATCGACCTTGAGGTAGAGCATGTCGTCGGCCACCAGCGCGAGCATCACGCCGTCGCAGTACAGGCCGTGGCCGCCGAACATGCGGCGCGCCGTCACGGACCCGAGCGGCGCCAGCAGCTCCAGGCAATGGGCGACGAAGGGATCGGCGGTGGTCACGCTGCGCTCCGTGGCCTCGGTTCGCGCGCCGGCGGATGCCAGCATGCGGACCATACGACGGCGCGCGCGGCGGATCGAGTCGGCGCCGACGGCCAGCGCGCTGCCGCCGCGAACCCGGCGCCCGCTGGGCACTTCCCGCGCACTTCCGGCGCGCCCTTGAGGCAGGCGCGCGTGATGTCGGATACTGCGGGCGCCGCGTCCCGGGAGTTCAAGCACCATGGCGAAGCCGCTCGAGCAGGAGATCGGCACCTTCGAGCGCGAGCGCGCGCGGCTGGAGCGCGAGCACGGCGGCAAGTTCGCGTTGGTCAAGGGCGACGGCGTCGTCGCCACCTTCGACACCTTCGCCAACGCCGCGACCGAGGGGCTGCGCCTGTTCGGCGACGAGCCCTTCATGATCCGCGAGGTCGGCGCCCCGGCGCCGCGGCTCTCCGTCGGCACGCTCTACGGCCACCGCCATGCCGACCCATCGCGTACCCCATAGCTCGGACGCGCGCGGCGTCACGCCGCAGCAGGTGCTCGCGCGCTCGGGCCCGCGGCTGCAATTGGAGATCCGCGCCTTGCGGCGAGACTGGGCGGGCTCGCCGGTCACGGTCTGGGCGCTGATCGACACGGGCGCCGCCGAGAGCTGCATCGACGAGGCGCTCGCCGGGACGCTCGGCCTCAAGCTGATCGACTGGTCCGGCATGACCGGCATCGGCGGCCCGGCGGAGCACCCGGTCTACATGGCGGAGCTGCGCGCGCCGGCGCTCGCCTGGTCGCTCAAGGACCGGCTCTACGGCGTGCGCATCGACGGCGAGCCGCCGGTCATCCTCGGCCGCGACTTCCTGGCGAGCTGCGTCCTGATCTACGACGGCCCGGGCGGCTCGATCACGATCTGCGCGTGAAGCGCCCCACCCCGACCCTCCCCGTCGCTGCGCGACGGGAAGGGGGAAGAGGCCCCGTGCTTCCCCCTCCCTGTGCGTCGGCATGGGGAAGGTCGGGGTGGGGCCCCGTCACGCCAGGTCGAGCGCGTGCTTCTTCAAATCCTCGAGGCTGCTGTACTCCAGCGCCCGCTCGTGCGTCGCCTTGAGCACGACGCGCGGCGCCTTGCCGGCCTCGAAGGCCTCCTGCCAGCGCGGCGCGCAGAGGCACCAGCGGTCGCCCTCCTTCAGCCCGGGGAAGCCGTACTCCGGCATCGGCGTCGACAGGTCGTTGCCGCGGGCCTTGGAGAAGGCGAGGAACGCCTCGGTCATGACGACGCAGACGCAATGCGCGCCGCGGTCCTCGCGACCCGTCTCGCAGCCGCCCGTGCGGTAGAAGCCGGTCATCGGCGACAGGCTGCAGACCTGCAGCGGCTCGCCGAAGACGTTCTTCTGCTGCGGCCGCTTGCCGCCGCCGCTCTCGTCCCTGGGCATGGTCGCGCGCGCTCCCCGGTCATTCGCGTCGTTCGGCACAGGATCGCGGCGGAGGGCGGCGAGGGCAAGGGGGAAGGCGTCGCGCCTGGCGCTTGCCGCATGGTTCGAGACGCGGGCCCTCACCGCCTGGGGTCGAGCGCGTCCCTGAGCCCGTCGCCGAGCAGGTTGAACGACAGCACGGCCGCGAAGATGGCGAGGCCCGGCCAGATCGCCATCCACGGCGCCTGCTCCATGTAGTTCTTGGCGACGTTGAGCATGCTGCCCCAGGACGGCTCGGGCGGCTGCTGGCCGAGGCCGAGGAAGGACAGGCTCGCCTCGGCGATGATCGCCGCGGCAGTCGCCAAGGTCGCCTGCACGATCAGCGGCGGCAGCGCGTTCGGCAGGACATGGCGCACGGCGACGCGCCAGGGCGGGTTGCCCACCGCGCGCGCGGCCTCGACGTAGTCCTCGACCTTGACCGCCATCACCTGGGCGCGCGTCAGCCGCACGAAGATCGGCGTCGCGGCGACGCCGATGGCGATCATGGCGTTGGTCAGGCTGGGACCGAGGAAGGCGGCGAGCGCGATCGCCAGGATGAGGAACGGGCAGGCGAGCATGGCATCGACCATGCGCATCAGCAGCCCGTCGATCCAGCCCCCGGCATAGCCGGCCAGCAGGCCGAGCGGCACGCCGGCGGCGAGCGCGATGGCGACCGAGACGACGCCGGCGAGCAGCGAGGCGCGGGCGCCGTAGAGGATGCGGGCGAGCACGTCGCGGCCGATCTCGTCGGTGCCCAGGAGGTACGTCGCCGAGGGCGGCTTGCGCACGGCGAGGAAGTTGGTCGCCATCGGGTCGTGCGGCGC